>NZ_KV787126.1:0-40895 GCF_001807025.1 Corynebacterium sp. HMSC11E11
CGGCCCCCGCCCCGGCCCCCGACCGGGAGGACGGCCCCGCCGCCCCGCGGCACCGGCCGGCACGCCCGCGGTGACCCCCGTCGTCCCCCGCAAAACCGACCCCGCCAAGTGGGGACGCGTCGACGACGACGGCACGGTGTGGGTCCGCACCGGCGACGGCGAGCGGCAGGTCGGATCGTGGCAGGCCGGCGCCCCCGAGGAGGGCCTGGCCCACTACGGCGCCCGGTACGACGACCTGGCCACCGAAATCGAACTGCTCGAGGCCCGCATCCAGTCCCACCCGGAGGAAGCCGCCACCGTCCGCGCCTCCGCCGAGGAGCTCAAGGGCCAGCTGCCCGACGCCGCCGTCGTCGGCGACCTCGACGCCCTGGATCGCCGCCTTGACATCGTGCTCGTCCACGCCGACGAAGCCGGCGAAAAGGCCAAGGCCGAGAAAGCCGAACGTCGCGCCGCCGCCATCGCCCGCAAGGAAAAGCTGGCCGCCGAGGCCGAGGACATCGCCGAAAACTCCCAGGATTGGAAGGCCGCCGGCGACCGCATCCGCGCGATCCTCGACGAGTGGAAGCAGATCCGCGGCATCGACCGCAAGACCGACGACCAGCTGTGGAAGCGCTACTCCCGCGCCCGCGACGCCTTCAACCGCCGCCGCGGCAGCCACTTCGCCGAACTCGACCGCAACCGCGCGTCGGCCCGCAAGGCCAAGGAAGCCCTCGTCGAGGAAGCCGAGGCCCTGCAGCACTCCACCGACTGGGGTCCCACCGCCGCCGCCTACCGCGACCTGATGGCCCGTTGGAAGGAAGCCGGCCGCGCACCCCGCGACATCGACGACAAGCTGTGGAAGCGCTTCAAGGAAGCCCAGGACACCTTCTTCGGCGCCCGCAACGCCGCCCACGCCGAGCGCGACAAGGAGTTCGAGGCCAACGCCGAGGCGAAGGACGCCCTGCTGGCCGAGTTCGACGAGCGGATCCGCCCCGACAAGGACCTCGACCACGCGCGTTCGGAGCTGCGCAAGCTGCAGGAGCGGTGGGACGAAATCGGATTCGTGCCGCGCGGCCGCGTCCGCGAGTTCGAGGACAAGATCGGCGCGCTCGAGCGCCGCGTCGCCGACGCCGCGGATTCCCAGTGGCGCCGCACAGACCCGGAGGCCCAGGCCCGCGTGCAGCAGTTCGCCGACCGCGCCGCCGACTTCGAGGCCAAGGCCGCCGAGTTCGAGGCCGCCGGCAAGGCGAAGAAGGCCGAGGAAGCCCGTGCCCAGGCCGCCCAGTGGCGCGAATGGGCCGACGCCGCCGAGCGCGCCCTCGAGGAGATGTAGCTCGGAGACGCGGGCGCCGACGCCTGCGGGCGTGGCCTACTGCTCGTCGGCGTCCGGCGTCTGTTCCGTCTTTTCAGCCTGGTCGGTCTTTTCAGCCTGCTCGGCCTGCTCCGCACGCTTGGCACGGCGGCGCTTGGACCGGTCGCGTCGATCGTCGACCATGGCGTCGACGTCGGTGCCGGTGTTGTCGATGAGGCCGGCGCGCAGATACTGCTGCTGGGCGCGCAGCACGGGATCCTCGTCGACCTCCTCGCGGCGGGCGGCGGCCAGCGCGGCCTGGAACGTGGACTTGCGGAACACCACGAAACTCAAGGTGATGGCCATCAGGATCGACAGCGCGATGCCCATGGCCAAGCCCCAGCCGATGCCCTCGGACGCCTCCGACGGCGGACGCGACTGGCGCATCCACCCCGCGAAGATCGAGTACACCGCCTGGATGCACACCGCCGCCCACGCCACGAACGCGACGACCGCCGACCGCGACAGGATCGTCGCGATGACCAGCAAAATGCCGACGAGCAGGATGATCGAGTAGATCCGCTCCGGCAGCATGGTGAAGTACTGGCGGGCGACGTCGGTGTCCAACAGCACGTCGAAACCGAGGACGACGCCGGAGTGCGGGGCGAAGAAGGTGAAGATCAACCCGACGAGCAGCACGCCCACCGGCACCACCGCCATGCCCAGTTGGATTTCACCGCCGGCCTTGCGCTCGGCCTCCCGCAGGTCACCGCGGAACTCGGCGAGCTTGTCGCGCTCCGCACTGCCCTCCGGCGTCACGTTTTGGTCAGTCACAACCGCAACCCCTGTCCTGGTTCATCGTCTGGTTCACGGCCGGCGTCGACGGCCGTCCCACACCGGGCAAGCCTAGCCCCACGCCAATCGGGGCGGTGGTCGGGGTGTTGCCCGCCTCCCACATGTCGCCGGCCCGGGTACGGCGGTGCGCCGTGACACCGGAATCGGCGATGAGGAAGTGCGGAGCCGACTCCGTCACCGTGACGGTGACGAAATCGCCGGGACGGATCTCGCCGTCGATGTGGGGTCGGCCGGCGTCGTCAAGCGAATCGGCGCCCTCGGCCTCGTCCACTGCGACCGGCGCGAAGTGAACGAGCCGCCCATCGACCGCGCGCCCCGACATGCGGCGGGTTTCGGCGTTCTTCTTGCCATCGTCGGCGGTGACCAGCAGCTCGAGGGTGCGGCCGACCTGCTTTGCGTTCTCCTCCTCGCTGATGCGCTCCTGCAGCTCGATGAGGCGGCCGTAGCGCTCCTTGACCACGTGCGGCGGCACCTGGTCGGGCATGTCGGCCGCCGGGGTGCCCGGGCGCGGCGAGTACTGGAACGTGAACGCCGAGGTGAAGCGAGCGCGCTCGACGACGTCGAGGGTCGCCTGGAAGTCCTCCTCGGTCTCGCCGGGAAAGCCGACGATGATGTCGGTGGTGATCGCCGCATGCGGCATCCGCTCGCGAACCTTGTCCAGGATGCCGAGGAACTTCTTCGAACGGTAGGACCGGCGCATCTCCTTGAGCACCTTGTCCGAACCCGACTGCAGCGGCATGTGCAGCTGCGGGGCGACGTTGGGGGTGTCGGCCATCGCGTCGATGACGTCGTCGGTGAACTCCGCCGGGTGCGGCGACGTGAACCGCACGCGCTCCAGGCCTTCGATCTCGCCGCAGGCGCGCAGCAGCTTGGAAAACGCGCTGCGGTCGCGTTCGAGTTCCGGGTCGTCGAAATGCACGCCGTAGGCGTTGACGTTCTGCCCCAACAGCGTGACCTCGGTGACGCCCTGGTCGACCAGCGCCTGCACCTCGGCGAGGATGTCGCCCGGGCGGCGGTCGCGTTCCTTGCCGCGCAGCGACGGCACGATGCAGAAGGTGCAGGTGTTGTTGCAGCCCACCGACACCGACACCCACCCGGCGTACGGCGATTCGCGCTTGGCGGGCAGCACCGACGGGAAGTCCTCGAGCGCGTCCTTGATTTCGACCTGCGCCTCGTGGTTGTGGGCGGCGCGTTCCAGCAGCGTCGGCAGCGAGCCGAGGTTGTGGGTGCCGAAGACCACGTCGACCCACGGCGCCTTCTTCACGACGGCGGCCTTGTCCTTCTGCGCCAGGCACCCGCCGACGGCGATCTGCATGTCGGGGTGCTCGTCCTTGACCGGCTTGAGCCTGCCGAGCGTGCCGTAGAGGCGGTTGTCGGCGTTTTCGCGCACGGCGCAGGTGTTGAACACGACCAGGTCGGGTCGTTCGCCCTCGGCGACGGCGATGTAGCCGTTGTCCTCCAGCAGGCCGGACAGGCGCTCGGAGTCGTGGACGTTCATCTGGCAGCCGAAGGTCCGCACTTCGTAGGTGCGGGGGCCGGCGGCTGCGGGGGCGGTGTTTTCGGTGGTGGGGCTGGCGTGCGTCACGCGGGAAAGGGTATCGCGAGCGGGCGTGCCTTCCCCAATCGCCGTGGGAACCGCCGTGCGCGTTTTGCTTGACGACGCCGCCCTCCCGGCACCTTTCACCGCGCGCCCAATTCGTCGTAGCGGGCATCGAGGGCTTCCCGGGCGATGACCATGGACATGCCCTGGGCGAATCCGCGGCGGGCGAGCACCCCGACGACGCGCCGCAGGTCTCTATCCCGGGCGGCACGGTCGGTCGGCGGTGACGAGATGGTGCCGGCCTTCTTCGCGGCCAACGCCCGTGCAATGTGCGACTCGTCGGCGTCGGTGATCTGCTCGAGCGCTTCCGCGCGCAGGTGCGGGGCAATGCCCTTGTCCGCCAACTCGCGGTCGAGCACCATCCGCGACTTCCCCCGGGCCGCGTGGCGTTGCCGCACCCATTCATGGGCGAAGTGGGCGTCGTCGAGCAGCCCGGACGCCGTCAGGTCGTCGAGCACTTCGCCGATGGCGGCCGGCGGCCACTCCTCGTTTTCCGCCAGCCGGCCGCGCAATTCCTCGCGGGAGCGGGCCCGCTGGTCCAGAAGCCGCAGGGCCCGGGAGCGGATCGGCGCCTTCACCGCTTCGGCATCGGCATCGATGATCGGCTCACCACCCTCGGCGGCGACCTTCTCCATCGCGGCCCGGAGCTTCTCGAGCTTCTCGGCCTGCTCCGCCTGCTCGGCCGTCACAGATCGGTCCGCCACTCGCCGCGCTCCCCTCTCCTACTCGTCTGCGCTGCTACTCGTCGTCGAAATCGATGTCCGGCACCACGTCGACCGGCGCATCGGCATCCGGCTCTTCCGCGGCGTTCGCGTACTCGCCGACGCCGAGCTTCCGCTTGATCTTGTCCTCGAGCTCCGCGGCCAACTCCGGGTTCGAGCGCAGGTGCTCGCGGGCCTTCTCCTTGCCCTGCCCCAGCTGATCGCCCTCGTAGGTGAACCACGAACCCGACTTCTTGATGATGCCGTTGTCCACGCCCATGTCCAGGATCGACCCCTCGCGGGAAATGCCCTGGCCGTAGATGATGTCGAACTCGGCGATCTTGAACGGCGGCGACACCTTGTTCTTGACGACCTTCAGCTTGGTCCGGTTGCCCACCGCGTCCTGGCCATCCTTCAGGGTCTGGATGCGCCGCACGTCGCACCGCACCGACGCATAGAACTTCAGCGCCTTGCCGCCGGTGGTGGTCTCCGGCGAACCGAACATCACGCCGATCTTCTCGCGCAGCTGGTTGATGAACACCGCCGTGGTACCCGAATTCGACACCGCTCCGGTCATCTTGCGCAGCGCCTGGCTCATCAACCGCGCCTGCAGACCCACGTGGGAGTCACCCATCTCGCCATCGATCTCCGCCTTCGGCGTCAACGCCGCCACCGAGTCGACCACGATGATGTCGATGGCACCGGAACGCACCAGCATGTCGGCGATCTCCAGCGCCTGCTCACCGGTGTCCGGCTGCGACACCAGCAGATTGTCGGTGTCCACGCCCAACTTCCGCGCGTAATCCGGATCGAGCGCATGCTCCGCGTCGATGAACGCCGCGATGCCGCCGGCCCGCTGCGCCTCCGCGATCGCATGCAGCGCCACCGTCGTCTTACCCGACGACTCCGGGCCGTAGATCTCGACGATGCGACCACGCGGGAAACCGCCGATGCCCAACGCCACGTCGATGGCGATGTTGCCGGAGGAAATCGCGCGAATCGGCGGACGATCATCATCGCCCAGACGCATCACCGCGCCCTTGCCGAAATCCTTCTCGATGTTCGCCAACGCGACGTCGAGCGCCTTGAGCCGATCGCCGCCACCCGACGACGCGGTCGCCTTCTTCCTGGCCATGTCCTTCTCCCGTCCACGCGGCGCTTCCGCCACGTCCAGATCCGTTTCGTCCCTCACCTGATGCGCACCCGGCGCCGATGTATCCGTCACGCCCTGTTGGACGCGCCCCGGAGCGAATCGGTTCCATTTTGCTTTTCCGCGGCACCCTCGCCGCCCACACCCGTGGTTGTACCGGGCCGAGCGGATCCGCGGACCGCACGCGTTCGACTATAGACGAAAGCCCGTTCGAATGCGCGCCGCAACACGCCGACGACGCCGTTTCGCCGACCAGGCGGGCGTCGTCAAGCAAAACCCCGAGCCACCGGCGACGATCAGTCGTCCGGCCCCAACCACCGCTCCTCCGGAACATCATGGTCGCGGCACAACGCCCACCACACGTCCCGCGGCTCGACGCCACGTTCGATCAACTCCGCCGGCGTGGCGCCGTACTCCGCCAACACATGCGACTCCAACAACCACGGCCCCTGGGCATCGCCGAACTCGGCCTCGACGAAGCGATGAAAATCGGCCAAACGCATGCGACCACGGTAACACCGCCGCCCCCGACCCCAAACCCCTCCCTGAACACCGCTCAAACCGTCGCCTAGAATCACTTCCCGTGCAGAAAACAGCGATCCAATCCCTCGTCTACATCGCGGCCTTCGCGGCCCTCATCATCGTGCTCGGCGCGGTCTCCATCCCCGTCGGCGCCGTCGGCGTGCCCATCGTCCTGCAGAACATGGGCATCGCACTGGCCGGCATGCTCCTCGGCTGGCGCCGCGGCACCCTGTCCGTCGTGCTGTTCCTCGCCGTCGGACTCATCGGCGTGCCCAACCTCGCCGGATTCCGCACCACCCTGTCCGCCCTGCCCGGCACCACCGTCGGCTACCTCGTCGGCTACATCGTCGCCGCCCTCGTCATCGGTCTGCTCACCGAACGCCGCCCCCGCGGCAACGGCGCCATGATCGGCCTGTTCACCGCCGCCGGCCTCGTCGGCGTGCTCGTGCAGTACCTCTTCGGCACCTTCGGCCTCATGGTCCGCGCCGAAATGGGCTTCGTCGAGGCCCTGCTGGTCAACGTCCCCTTCATCCCCGGCGACATCGTCAAGGTCGTCGTCGCCGCGCTCATCGCCGCCCCCGTCCTGCGCGCCTTCCCCGACCTGCGCGCCAACACCGCCGCCACCGCCGCCACCGCAGCACGATGACCGTCATCCGCTTCGACTCCGTCACCTGCGACTTCGACGGCCGCCGCGCCCTGGGGCCCGTGACGGTGGAACTGTCCGAGCGGCGCATCGGCATCATCGGCCCCAACGGCGGCGGCAAATCCACGTTCGTGCGCCTGATCAACGGCCTCACCGACGCGTCGTCCGGCCGCGTCGACGTCGGCGGCCTCGACCCCGCCCGCAAGGGCCGCGAGGTCCGGCGCAACGTCGGCTTCGTCTTCTCCGACGCCGACAACCAGATCGTCATGCCCACCGTCGCCGAAGACGTCGCCTTCTCCCTGCGCCAGCGCGGCATCGCACCGAAGGACCGCGACGGTCTGGCCCTTTCCGCTTTACGACGATTCGACCTCCACGACCACGCCGACCACTCCCCCCACCTCCTGTCCGGCGGGCAAAAACAACTCCTGGCCCTGACGTCGGTGCTCGTCCTCGAGCCCGAACTGATCATCGCCGACGAACCGACCACGTTGCTGGATCTGCGCAATCGCCGTTCGCTCGCCGCGACGTTCGCGAGTCTTGACCAACAGCTGATCGTCGTCACGCACGACCTCGACTTCGTCGCCGACTTCAACCGCGTCCTGTGCATCGAAGACGGACTCATCGTCGACGACGGCGACCCCCGAACCGTCATCGACGGCTACGTCTCCCGGATGGGCGCCTGATGGCCGGCCGCGGCGCGCTGGTCGTGCCCCTGTCGGTGTACGTCAAACGCGACTCCCCCGTCCACCGGATGCCCGCGGGGCCGAAGCTCGGACTCGTCGTCGCGTTCATCGTCGTCGCCACGATCTTCGCCCGCACCATCCCCACCGCCGCGGTCGCGCTGGCCGTTGCGCTGTGCGGCTATGCCGTCGCCCGCATCCCCCTCAAAGTCGCGGTGGCGCAGTTGCTGGGCGCGGTGCCGCTGCTGGCGTTCATCGCCGTCATCCAGGGGCTCACCGGCGACTGGGAACTCGGCGCGATGCTGTTTCTGCAGATCCTCGCCTGCGTCATCGCCGCGACGCTGCTGACGCTGACCACCCGCGTCTCCGACCTGATGAACGCCTTCGACCGATTGTTGGCGCCGCTGGGGAAGTTCGGGCTGCCGGTGGCCACCATCTCGTTGGCGATGTCCCTCACGCTGCGCCTGATTCCCCTCCAGGTGCAGGCCGTGCGCGAGGTTCTGGACGCCCGCCGCGCCCGTGGAGCCTCCGCGTCGGCGACCGCGTTCGGGGTGCCGGTGATCATCCGCACCATTCGCCGTTCCCGCGCCATGTCCGACGCCCTACTAGCCCGCGGCGTCGGGGACTAGGGCGGCCCGGGACTGGCCGGCCGGTCACAAACACACCGCCCCGTCAGAAACTCGACATTTTTCGCGGCCACCAACACCCCACCTTGGCTTTTGCAAAGCGGTGGCATGACTTTCTGACGCACCCCGCCCCGCGACTCCACACGAAAAACCGGCGGCCCACCATCATGGTGAACCGCCGGTCATCGCGCGCGGGGCCGCCGCCTCCTGCCGCCCTCTACTGACCGCCGCGCAGTTCGCGCAGCTTCGCCTCGACCGCCGGGTCGACGGAGCCGGACTGGCCGCCCTGCCCCTGCTCGATGGCACCCTGCGCACCGCCGGACGGCAGCTGGTTGCCGCCGCGCATCTCGGACCGGATCTGCTCCAGGCGCGAGTGGCCGGCCAGCTGGATGCCCGCCTGCTCGACCTCCGCCATGCGGCCCTGGACGGAATTCTGGGCCAGCTCGGCCTGGCCGAGGGCGTTGGCGTAACGACGCTCGATCTTGTCGCGCACCTGATCCAGGTTCGGGGTCGAGCCGGAGGACAGCTCGTTCATGGACTGCAGGGACTCGGAGACCTTCTCCTGCATCTTCGCCTGCTCCAGCTGCGACAGCAGCTTGGTGCGCTCGGCGACCTTCTGCTGCAGGGCCATGGAGTTGCGCTCGACGGCTTTCTTCGCCTGGGCGGCCTGCTGCAAGGACTGGTCGTGCAGGCCCTTCAGATCCTCGACGGACTGTTCGGCGGTGACGAGCTGGGCAGCGAACGCCTCGGCGGCGTTTTCGTATTCGACGGCCTTGGCTTCGTCGCCTTCGCCGCGGGCCTTGTCGGCCAGCTGCAGGGCCTGGCGGGTGTTGCCCTGGAGCTTCTCGATCTCGGCGAGCTGCCGGTTGAGGCGCATCTCGAGCTGGCGCTGGTTGCCGATGACGGCCGCCGCCTGCTGGGAAAGTTCCTGGTGCTGACGCTGGGCGTCTTCGATGGCCTGCTGGATCTGGACCTTTGGGTCCGCGTTCTCCTCGATCTTGGAGTCGAACAGGGCCATCATGTAGTTCCACAGCTTGGCGAAGGGGTTTGCCATTGTTGCTCGGTACCTTCCTCAGAGAGTCGGCGGGAGTGGGCGGGAGCCCCGGGCGTCCGGCGTCCCAGAATACCCGGCGGTGGTTCGTGCCGCAGCAACGCCGCGGAACGCGGTCGGGTTACATCGCGGCCATTTCGGGCTGCGCGGCGTGCAGTGCCATGGCGCCGGCGGCGTCGATGATGACGTCGGAGACGGAAACGGACAGTCCGTGGCACACGGAGGCCAGCAGTTCCGACGACACTTCTTTGCGGCCGCGTTCGAGTTCCGACAGGTAGCCGGGGCTGATGGCGGCGAGGTCGGACAGTTCCCGGAGGGTCATGCCGTTGCGGGTGCGGATGTCGCGCAGCGCCTCGCCGAGCGCTTCGCGCAGCAGCGGTTCACGCGCGGGCGCCGCGACCGGCAGCGGCGATTGCGCGGGGGCGGGAATGGTCATGGTGTCGTTGATCATCACCCCAATTAACGCACGAATGGGCGCGTTTGTTCCCGGTTCGACGATTCAGGGGCGGTTTTCCGGCCGGGCGCGGGTACGGCGTCAGCGATCGAGCTCGGTCGTGAGCAGGTCCAACGCCCGCGCGACGGCTGCGGTGCGGATGCCCCAGCGTCCCGCGTCGGCGTCGATGTCGAGTTGCTTGACGACGACGCCGTGGTCGGGTCGGGCGATGGCGCACCAGACTTCGCCGACCGGGTGGCCGTTTTGGGGTGCGGGGCCGGCGACGCCGGTGAGCGCCACTGCCCAATCGGCGCCGCAGCGCTTCTTCGTGCCGATGGCCATTGCCCGGGCGGTGTCCGGTGCGACGGGGCCGACGGCGTCGAGCGTGTCGGCGGGGACGTCGGCCAGCGTCGCCTTGAGGTCGGTGGCATAGGTGATCAGGCCGCCGCGCAAGACGGCCGACGCTCCGGGAACTCCGGCGACCGTCGCGCAAAACAGGCCGGCCGTCAGCGATTCCGCCGCCGCGAGCGTCTGCCCCCGGGCGGTGAGCACGCCGATGACGTCGACTGCGGCGGTGCCGTCGGCAAGCGGATCGACGGCACCCATCTAGGCGGCGGCCTTGCGGGAGTCGACGATGTACTGGACGCCGGTGACGACGGTGATGACCACCGCGAGGATCATGACCACCCACGCCGGCCAGTGCAGCCAGGCCACGGGCATGAGGAACAACGCCACCGCCAGCGACTGGGTCACCGTCTTCAGCTTGCCGCCCTTCGAGGCGGGCACGACGTGGCCGGCGCGCAGCTGGAACATGCGCCAGAACGTGATGCCGAGTTCGCGCACCACGATGATCGCCGTGATCCACCACGGCAGCAGGCCGATGATGTTGAGGCCGACCAGGGCGCCGATCATCAGCGCCTTGTCGGCGATGGGGTCGGCGATCTTGCCGAAGTCGGTCACCAGGTTGCGGGCGCGCGCGAGATCACCGTCGATCTTGTCGGTGATCATCAGCAGCGCGAACACTCCGAAGGACCACCATCGCCACCCGGCGTCGTCGCCGCCTTCCCGCAGCAGCAGCCACAGGAAGACGGGGACGCCGAGAATGCGCAAAACGGTCAGCGCGTTCGGCAGGTTCCAGTTGGAGGGCGCGGCATCCGCGACGGGGCGGGATTGATCGGTCACGCCGTCAACCCTACCGCCGAATCCGAGACGTTCTAATCGGAGGTCCCTCGGCCGCTGGATTCGGACGACGGGCCGTCGTCACGCGAAGCCCCGCGGAACTTCTTCGCTTTGACGGAACCGTCGACCACGAGCTCCTCGTGCTCCACGTCGTGGCCCGTCCACCGGGCCGGGGCGATGCCGCCCATGTTCCGGTCGCGGACGTTCTTCAGCCACGAGGCCAACACGGTGACCACCAACACGACGACGATGAACGCCAGCGACACCCACGTGCCGATCTCCGGCACCGCCACGTCCTCCCCGCCGTTGATGAACGGCAGATTGTTCTCGTGCAGCGCATGCAGGAACAGCTTGATGGCGATGAAGCCCAGGATCGCGCCGAGGCCATAGGCCAGGTACACCAGCCGGTCGAGCAGACCGTCGAGCAGGAAGTACATCTGACGCAGACCCATCAACGCCAGGGCGTTGGCCGTGAAGACGATGTACGGCTCGTCGGTCAGGCCGAAGATCGCCGGAATCGAGTCGAACGCGAACATGATGTCCACGAAGCCGATGGCCACCAGCGCCACCGCCAGCGGGGTGAAGTACCGCTTGCCGTCGACCCGTGCGGTCAACTTGTCCTTGTTGTAGCCGCTGGAAATCGGGACGATCTTGCGCAGCCAGATGATGATCTTCATGTCGTTCGGATCGGTCTCCGGCTTGTCCGCCGCCTCGTCCCACACCGTCTTGATGGCGGTGTACAGCAGGAACAGCGCGAACAGGTAGAACACGTCCGACCACTTGTTGATCACCGCGGCACCCAACAGGATGAACACCGTGCGGAAGACCAGCGCCATCGCGATACCGAACAGCAGCACCTTCTGCTGGTACTTGCGCGGGATCTTGAACGCCCCGATGATCAGCGCGAACACGAACAGGTTGTCCACGCTCAACGCCTTTTCGGTGACGTAACCCGACAGGAACTCGACGCCGCGTTCGTGGTCCCAGAACAACCAGATGAACCCGCCGAACAACAGCGCCAGGACGACGTAGAACGCGGTCCAGCCGCCGGCTTCCTTCAGCGTCGGCTCATGGGGGGTCTTGACGTGGGCGTAGAAATCGAAGGCGATGAAGCCGATGACGACCACGACGGTGATCGCCCAAACGAAAAAAGGTACGTGCACGGGTGGTTCTCCTCCGGTCGGTCGACGAATAACCGGAGGTCTCTCCCACCGCACGACTCACGTCGGCCGATGGCGCCGGGGAACTCGCGGCACCCGCCTCGACGGCCGGCGCCCGACTCCCGTGTTGACGACGGCCATCACGGTGAAAACCGGGGATACTCCCCTCCACGGCCCACCACTGTACACGTCGACGAACCCCGTACGAGTTGCCTCGCACGGGGTTCGTCGGGTGGATCGTCGGAAAGCACGGCGCTTCACGCCCCCCCCTAGGCCATGCCCTCCGTCGGCTCGGCGTCGACGACATTCGCGTCATCGGTCGGGGCTTCGGCGGGGTCGGCGCCGCGGATCATCCAGATGATGGTCTCCAGCTCCTCCGGCTTGACCAGCACCTCGCGGGCCTTCGAGCCCTCCGAGGGGCCGACGACGCCTCGGGTCTCCATGAGGTCCATGAGGCGGCCGGCCTTGGCGAAACCGATGCGCAGTTTGCGCTGCAGCATCGACGTCGAACCGAACTGGGAGGTGACCACCAGCTCGACGGCCTGCACGAGATCCTCGAGATCGTCGCCGATGTCCGGGTCGATGTTCTTGACGGCCTCGGCGGCCTTGTCCTCGGTGACGCCTTCGGTGTAGTCGGGCTCGGCCTGCACCTTGCACGCGTCGACGACGGCCTGGATCTCCTCGTCGGTGACGAACGCGCCCTGCAGTCGGCGCGGCTTGCCGGCGCCCTGCGGAATGAACAGCGCGTCGCCCATGCCGATGAGCTTTTCGGCGCCGCCCTGGTCGAGGATGACGCGGGAGTCGGTCAGCGACGAGGTGGCGAACGCCAGTCGCGACGGAACGTTGGTCTTGATCAACCCGGTGACCACGTCGACCGACGGGCGCTGGGTGGCCAGCACCAGGTGGATGCCGGCGGCGCGGGCCTTCTGGGTGATGCGGACGATGGCGTCTTCGATGTCGCGCGGCGCGGTCATCATCAGGTCGGCGAGCTCGTCGACGACGCAGACGATGTACGGGTACGGGCGGTACTCGCGCTCGGAGCCCAGCGGCGCGGTGATCTCGCCGGACTTGACCTTGCGGTTGAAGTCCTTGATGTGGCGCACGCGGGCGGACTTCATGTCCATGTACCGCTGCTCCATCTCCTCGACGAGCCACTGCAGTGCGGCGGCGGCCTTCTTCGGCTGGGTGATGATCGGCGTGATCAGGTGCGGGATGCCCTCGTAGGGGGTGAGTTCGACCATCTTCGGATCGACGAGGATCAGGCGCACCTCCTCCGGCGTCGCGCGGGTGAGCAGCGACACCAGCATCGAGTTGACGAACGCCGACTTGCCGGAGCCGGTGGAGCCGGCGACGAGCAGGTGCGGCATCTTCTGGATCGAGTGGCTGATGAACTCGCCTTCGATGTCCTTGCCCAGGCCGATGAGCATGGCGTCGTCGTTGGCCAGCGTCTTCGGTGCTTCGAGGACGTCGGCCAGGCGGACCATTTCGCGGTCGTTGTTGGGCACCTCGATGCCGACGGCGGACTTGCCCGGGATGGGCGTGAGCAGTCGCACGTTGTCGGTGGCGACGGCGTAGGCGATGTTGGACTGCAGGTTGGTGATCTTGGAGACCTTCACGCCGGGGCCGAGCTCGATTTCGTAGCGCGTGACCGTCGGGCCTCGGGAGAACCCGGTGACCTGCGCGTCGACGTTGAATTCGGAGAAGACCTCGGTGATGGCCTCGATCATCCGGTCGTTGGTGGCCGTGCGCGTCTTGGGCGGCTCGCCGGCGATGAGCAGGTCGGTGGACGGCAGGCGGTATCCGTCGGCGACGGCGGGCCGCGCGGGGGCGACGTCGGTCTTCGGTTCGGTTTCGGACTTCGGGGTCGTCGCGGGGATCGCGGAGGCGTCGATGCCCGATCGCGCCGCGATGGCGTCCATCTGGCGGCGGGTCGCCTCGGAGACGGCGTCCTTCCCCGGCGTGCGGTCGGGGGTCGCCGGCTTTTCCCGCTTTACGACGGCGACGTCCTCGGTGTCCGCCGCGGGCATGACGGTGGTGTGGTTGGCGTCGGCGTCGTCCGAGTCTGCGGTGAGGTCCGAATCGACGGTGGTGTCCGAGGTGTCCTCGGCTGCACGGCGCGGAGCATCGTCGACGACCGGCTGCGGCGCGGTGGGCGCCTCCACCACATCGTCGAGGCTCAGCTGACGGGTGCGGGAATCGTCGGCGTACTCGTCAACCGGGTAGGCGTCGGCGGGCGACGGACGACGCGTGGGCCGCGACGGCCGAGTCGGGGCGTCGTCGTCGAGCAGGTCGTAGAGGTTGTCCTCCACCGGGGCCTGATTGCGCCGGGTCGCGCGGGTCCGCTTCGGCGTCTGCGCACGACGGCGGGAGCGGCTCGACGACGCATCCCGATCGGCCGGTTCCGGGTGGGCGTCGTCACGCGAACCCGCATCGGGGCCGTCGTAGGCCTCGGCGCGCTCGTCGAGCATGCCGTCGACGCCGGCGTAGAGGTCATCGGGGTCCAGGTGATCAGCGTCGCCGACATGACGACGGCCCGTCCGGCCGGACCAGGCGCCCAGATTCAGGTACTCGCCGACGACGTCGACGAGCTGACGAACCGTCGTGCCGCTGAGCAGCAGCGCACCGTAGAAGATGACGCCGAACAACAGGATCACGGCCACCCACGGAGTGAAGCCCGCGGCCAACGGCGTGCCGATGTACCCGCCGATCGCGCCACCGGCGGCACGGCGGCCGTCCCAATCTTCCGGGCGGCCCGAGCCGATGTGCACGATCGACAACATGCCGCCGGCGATGAGCGCGACGCCGACGCTTGCCGCCGAAGAACGCTCGCGTGGCGGGATGGTGCCGAGCATCATCATGATCGCGACGATGCCCAGCACCACCGGAAGCACGTACGCGCCGACGCCGATGATCGTGCGGAACAGGGTCTCGATGACGTCGCCGACCGGGCCGGCCAGCGAGAACCACGTTGCCCCGGCGAGAACGATGGCCAGGGCGAGGACGAGGAGGGCGGCGCCATCGCGCGATCCCCGCGCGGCCGAATCCTCCGGCGGCAGATCCGCGTAATCGTGCGCGTAGGCCTGGTCCCGGTCATGGTCCCGAGAGTCGGCCGGGGTGGTCACGTCGTCGTAGCCGTCGGCCTTCTTCCGACGCTTCGGACGGGAATCAACCTTTTCGGCTTGACCGACCCCATCGACGCCTCCGCCGGAGGCGCCCCGCCGACGACCCTTCACTGGTGCATCATCCGACGTGCGGACCTCCACCGCATCTCGCTTCGAGCTCCCGCTGCGGCCGCCGATCTTGCGGGCCAGCCCAGCCACGCCGCGGGCGGTCTGCTCCCACGCGCCGGACAAACCGCTGCCGACGGCGCGGTAGGCGCTGCCGGTGCGTTCGAATCCATCGTCGTACCCGTCGCCCATGCGGCGGGTGGCGTCACGGGCGGTCCGGGAATCCGCGGGCCTGCGAGCCGGACCGCGCGAGGTGGGGCGCGTCCGGGGGCTGCGGGTGCGACTGGTGGTTGACATGGGCACCACCTTAGTCGCTTTTCGTCCCTATTTTCACATTAGTCACACGCGTGTCAGTCGGGACGCCCGCCGACCACTCCCCTGCCCCACGTCACGCGGCCGCTCGCGTCAGATCGACAGACGCACGACACCCGACTCATCGCCGTCGACGCTCACCCGGGCCTCATCGCGGCCGAACAGCCACAGCACCAACTCACCCGGGTCCCCCTTCACCGTCACCGTCGGAGCACCGGTGGCCGCACGATCCACCGGCGTCGTCGCCGCCCCGTCATCCCGCACGAGCACCACCGTCGACGTCGAATCCCGCAGCATCCGCCGCGACATCGTCGACGCGATGCGCCACAGATCCCTGCGCCCCGACGGCGACAACTCCCGCGGCCGCCACCGCTCGCGCACACGCCGCACGTCCTCGTGATGCACGAAATTCTCCGCCGCATTGACCAGCTGATCCGCCCACCGCATCGGGTTCCACACCGGCGCCCCCTCCG
This sequence comes from Corynebacterium sp. HMSC11E11, assembly GCF_001807025.1. Taxonomy (NCBI): domain Bacteria; kingdom Bacillati; phylum Actinomycetota; class Actinomycetes; order Mycobacteriales; family Corynebacteriaceae; genus Corynebacterium; species Corynebacterium sp. HMSC11E11. The sequence goes on from NZ_KV787126.1 coordinate 15,883, forward strand.
CCCACGTGTCCACCAACTCATCGAACGGCTTGGCCTCGTATTCGGCCGTCACCTTCTCCAGCCGCTCCCGCAACGCCGGCACGAACATCCCGCCCGCCGCATCGGGCCGATTCTCGCGGACCACCAGGTGCACCGCCAGATCCCGCGTAGTCCACCCCTCGCACAACGTCGGAGCATCCGGGCCCACCTCCCGGAGCAAATCCGCCAACTGCCGTCGTTCGTCCTGCGCGAAAGTCATGGCCGCCAGTGTACGGGCCCGACCGGATCACCCGCCGGACACGACTACGCCCCTTTCGGCCACAAGGCCGAAAGGGGCGTCGTCAAGCACGAACCGACCGGGACGCGCGGCTGCCGGAAAGCTACAGACTCTCGCGGCTGCCGTCGACGTCCTCGTCGGAGACCGCGTCGACGGACTCGGAGGACATCGGCACGATGGTCGGGACGATCATCGGGCTGCGGCGGTACTTCTGGTTGATCATCTTCTCCGCCCGGCGGCGCACCTCCTGCGCCATGCGGTACGGGTTGTTCTCGCCCGAACCGGCCAGGTCGTACATGGTCTCGTCGACCAGCGACTCGACCTCCGCCAGGACCTCCTTGACGTCGTCGGAGAAACCGCGGGCCTGCGCGCGCGGCTTCTCCAGCGGACGACCCGTGCGGTTGTCGATGACCGACGTCACCGTGATCAGGCCGCCCTCGCGCATCTCGGCGCGATCGGCCAGCACGTCGGCGTCGACGTCGCCCATGGACGTGCCGTCGACGTAGAGCTGACCGACCGGCACCTGACCCACCACGCGCGCACGGCCGTCGACCAGATCCACGACGACGCCGTTCTGCGCCAGGACCACGTTCTCGGCGGGCACGCCCGTCGAAATGGCCAGCTCCTTGTTGGCGCGCAGGTGACGCCACTCGCCGTGCACCGGCATCGCGTTGGACGGACGCACCGCGTTGTACAGGAACAGCAACTCGCCGGCGTAACCGTGGCCGGAGGTGTGGATGTTCGCGTCGCGGCCGGTGACGACCTTCGCGCCGATCTGGGCCAGCATGTTCAGGACGCCGAAGACGGCCTCCTCGTTGCCCGGCACCAGCGACGACGACATGATGATCAGGTCGCCGTCGCGGACGGTGATCTGACGATGCTCGCGGCGGGCCATGCGGCTCAGCGCCGCCATCGGCTCACCCTGCGTACCCGTGGTGACCAGCACGACCTTGTGCGGCGCCATGCGGGACGCCTCGTTCATGTCGACGATCGTGCCGCGCGGGGCGGTGAGCAGGCCGAGCTCCTCGGCGATGCGCATGTTGCGGATCATCGACCGGCCGTTGAACGCCACCTTGCGGTTGGCGGCGACGGCGGCGTCGATGACGGCCTGCACGCGGTACACGTTCGACGCGAAGGTGGCGAAGATGACGCGCTGCTTGGCCTCCATCACCAGGCGACGCAGCGTCGGGATGATGTCCGACTCGGAGCCGGACACCCCCGGCGTGGTCGCGTTGGTGGAGTCGCACAGGAACAGGTCGACGCCCTCGTCGCCCAGGCGGCTCAGGGCCGGCAGGTCGGTCGGACGCTTGTCCGGCGGGGTCTGGTCGAGCTTGATGTCGCCGGTGTGGACCACCAGGCCGGCGCCGGTCTTGATGGCCACGCCGAGGCACTCCGGGATGGAGTGGTTGACGGCGAAGAACCGCAGGTCGAACGGGCCGCGCTGCTGACGGTCGTGCTCGTTGACCTCGATGGTCTTCGGGCGGATGCGGTGCTCCTGCAGCTTCGCCTGGATCAGCGCCAGGGTGAAGCGCGAGGCGATGATCGGGATGTCGCCGCGCTGCTTGAGCATCCACGGGATTGCGCCGATGTGGTCTTCGTGGCCGTGCGTGACGACGAGCGCCTCGACGCGATCCCACTTGCCCTCCATGTAGGAGAAGTCCGGGAGGATCAGGTCGACGCCCGGCTCGTCGGAGCTCGGGAAGAGAACGCCGCAGTCGACGATGAGCAGACGGCCCTTGTATTCGAAGACCGTCATGTTGCGGCCGATCTCCGAGATGCCGCCGAGGGCGACGATGCGAAGGCCGTCCTTCGGGGCCTTCGGCGGCTCCGGCAGGCGCTGGGTCAGGTCCGCGCCCTGCATGGACTGCACGACGTTGCGGCGGTTGCGCTGGCCACGGCCACCGCCCTTGCCGCCGTTGTTGTTCTGGCCCTGGTTCTGACCGCCGCGACCACCGCGGCCGCCACGGCCACCACGGCCGCCGCGACCACCGCGGTTGCCACGGTTGGAGCCGCCGGAGCGACCCTGGTTCTGGCCCTGATTCTGGTTCTGGCCGGAATCACGGTCCTGCGGGGACTCGTTCTTCTGCGCGGACTCGTTCTTTTGCTCGGCGCCGTCGTTCTTCGGCGTCTGGGCCTCGGCGCGGGCGATTTCCTTCTCCTGCGGGGGTCCGGCCTTGCGGACGACCTTGCGGGGGCGGCTGCGATTCTCGCTCACTTAGAGGACACCGGCCTCTCGCAGGTCGGCGGCGAGCAGATCGAGCTGCTCCGGGGTCGGGGGAATCTGAGGCATACGGGGGTCTCCTGTCTGAATGCCCTGCAGCTGCAGCGCTGCCTTGGCGAAGCTCACCCCGCCCAGGCGGCCCTGGGCGCGGAAAAGCGGGGTCATGGAAGCATGGGTCTCGCGGGCGGCATCGAGCTGACCGGCGTCGAACTGGTCGCGCAGGTCGGCGAGCTTGCGGGGCGCGGCGTGGCCGACGACGGAGATGAAGCCGGTGGCGCCGATCGACAGCCACGGCAGATTCACCACGTCGTCGCCGGAGTACCAGGCCAGGCCCGTGTTGGCGATGATGTGCGCGGCGGAGCCGAGGTCGCCCTTGGCGTCCTTGACCGCGGTGATGCGGGGGTGCTCCGCGAGACGGAAAATAGTGTCCGTTTCAATCGGAATGACCGAGCGCGGCGGGATGTCGTACAGGCAGACCTCCAGGTCCGTCGCGTCGGCGACGGCCGTGAAGTGCCGGTAGATGCCCTCCTGGCTCGGCTTCGAGTAATACGGCGTAACCACCAGCAGGGAGTCCGCGCCCGCCTCGGCGGAGGCCTTGGCGAGTTCGATGGACTCCGTCGTGTCGTTGGTCCCGGCGCCGGCGACCAGCTTCACCGAGTCGCCGAGCTCGGCGCGCACGGCGCGCAGCAGCTCGATCTTCTCGGCGGTGGTCGTCGTCGGGGACTCGCCGGTCGTGCCGGCGAGGATGAGCGAATCGCAACCGTTGTCGGTCAGGTGACCGGCCAGTCGCACGCCTGCATCGACGTCCAGGGCGCCATCAGCGTCAAACGGTGTCACCATGGCGACGGCGACGGTGCCGAAGGCATCGACGCCTCGGTTCGAAGCGAATCCAGTGGTCATTGTTGAGAGGCTACCTGTTCTATGTCGCTGTGCCGGGCATTGCCCCGGCTTATCCTTCAAATGCGTACGGGCTCGACGCGACGACGGAGCCGTCGCGGAGGCGGCTGACCTCGAAATCGCCGAACGCCGTCGGCGCGACCGCCTGCAGTTCGCGCAGGCACGCCACCGCCAGTGCCCGGATTTCCGAATCCGCGTGTTCCGTGGCCCGCATTCCGATGAAATGCCGCCACGAACGGTAGTTACCGGTGACCACGATACGTGTTTCGGTGGCGTTGGGCAGGACGGCCCGCGCCGCCTGGCGCGCCTGTTTGCGGCGCAGCAGCGCGTTGGGTTCCTCGGCCCACTTCTCCTCGAGCGCGTCGAGCAGTTCCTGGTAGGCGAAGCGCGACTGGTCGACGACCGCCTCGAACAGCCGGAGCAGTTCGGGGTCTTCGGCGATGGCGGCCGGGGCGATGACGCGGTTGGCGGTGTCGGGGACGAACCGCTGCGACAGCTGCGAAAAGGAGAAGTGGCGGTGGCGGATGAGTTCCTGCGAGCAGGACCGGGACAGGCCGCGGACGTAGATCGACGCCGACGCGTGTTCGAAGAGGCTGGTGTGCCCGACTTCGAGGACGTGCCGGAGGTATCCCTCGTTGGTCGCGGTGCGCGGGTTGGGTTTGTCCCAGGTTTCGTAGCAGGCTCGGCCGGCGAATTCGATGAGGGCTTCACCGCCGTCGGCGTCGGTGTCCCAGTCGATGTCGGCGGGCGTGGTGAACTGCGTCGAGGCGATGAGCTGTGCGCTCAGTCCCACGATCTCGGACATGGTTTTTCCTCTTGCCGGCCGATTACAGGCCCAGGTAGGACTCGAGGCCGACGGTCAGGCCCTCGTGGTCGGCGATCTTGCGCACGCCGACGAGCACGCCCGGCACGAAGGACGTCCGCGAGTAGGAGTCCTGCTTGATGGTCAGGGACTGGCCTTCGGTTCCGAAGATGACGGTTTCGTGGGCCACCGCGCCGGTCATGCGCACCGCGTGGACGGGCACGCCTTCGACGTCGGCGCCGCGGGATCCTTCGAGGGACTGCTCGGTGGCGTCGGGCTGGGCCGACATTCCCGCCTCACGACGAGCCCGCGCGATGCCTTCGGCGGTGTGGATGGCGGTGCCCGACGGGGAGTCCTTCTTGTGCGGGTGATGCATCTCGATGACTTCGGCCGACTCGAAGTACGGGGCGGCGATCTCGGAGAAGCGCATGGTGAGCACGGCGGAGATGGCGAAGTTCGGGGCGATGAGCACGTTGGACTTGCGGCCTTCGGCGCCGGCGTCGATCCAGGCGCGGACCTGGTCAAGGCGTTCCGGGGTGAAGCCGGTCGTGCCGACGACGGCGTGGATGCCGTTGGCCAGGCAGTACTCGAGGTTGCCCATCACGGCGTCGGGCTGAGTGAAGTCGACGATGACCTCGGCGCCGGCTTCGCTCAGCGTCGCCAGGTCGTCGCCGAAGTCCAGCGCGGCGACCAGGTCGAGGTCGTCGGCCGCTTCCACGGCCTCGCAGATGGTGGATCCGACCTTGCCCTTGGCGCCGAGCACGCCGACCTTGATGTTGCCCATGTTCTCCTGGCTCTCCCCTCGCGGCGGGCCCGTCCGGGCGCGCCTTTTCTGCTGTTTTGGTCTGCTGTTTCGGATTGCTGTCGCGGATTCGATTGTCGTGGATTGAATTATCGCGAAAACGGGTGCGGCGACGTCGCCGCCGCCGCGTTCCGTGTCCCCACCTTAGGCGGAGGGCAGTCGACTTCGTGCCGACCCGCCGTTTCACGGCGTCGAACGAGGACGACTGGCACGGCTGATGAGATAAGCGTATATTCATCGGATTTGGTGCGGGTGCACTTAGTTGCGTGCTCCCGCCACAGTCGTGCACCGGTCTTCGATCGCGAACACCATTCGGGTCGAGTCCCCTTCACGCCGAATCCATCCCACCGTCCAGCGTCCCGGCATACCGGGGAAAGGAGTGGCGCATGTCCAGCGCCGAGTCCGCCCACGACGGCGGTTCGAAGCCGAACGACGAACGGATGGAGACCCCGTCGGGCCGGAGCCCGTACCTGGCCATCTACGTCCTCCTGGCCGCCGCGTTCATCGCGATCCTCAACGAGACCGTCATGAGCGTCGCCATCCCCGTCATCAAGGCCGACCTCGACATCACCGCGACCCTGGCCCAGTGGGTCACCACGGCGTTTCTGCTGACGATGGCCGTGGTCATCCCCGTCACCGGTTTCCTCATCTCGAAGTTGACGTTGCGGCAGCTGTTCGTCGTGTCCGAGGGGCTGTTCGTGGCGGGCACGGTGATCGGTGCGTTGGCCCCGAACTTCACCGTCGTCATCGTCGGCCGCGTCATCCAGGCCGCGGGCACCGCGGTGCTGCTGCCGTTGCTGATGACCACGGTGCTGCGCCTGGTTCCCGAGCAGAACCGCGGCACGATGATGGGCAATCTGTCGATCGTCATCGCCGTCGCCCCGGCCATCGGCCCGACGGTGTCCGGTTTCATCCTGAAGTTGGCCGGCAACAACTGGCACATGCTGTTCTGGACGATGCTGCCCATCGGCGCCGCGGCGCTGATCGTCGGCACGGTTCTGCTCCCCTCCTTCGGCGAACGCTCCGACAAGCGCATCGACGTGATCTCGGTGCTGTTGTCGGCGGTCGGTTTCGGCGTGACCGTCTACGGCCTGTCCCTGGTGGGCACCGACGCCGGCGCGGCGCTGTGGATCTCCCTGGCCGTGGGCCTGACGTCGCTGGTCCTGTTCGGCCTGCGCCAGTTCCGTCTGGCCCGGACGGACTCGGCGCTGCTGGATCTGCGGGTGTTCCGCACGAAGAGCTTCTCCATTTCCACGGCCATCCTGTCGCTCGGCATGGTGGCCATGTTCGGCGTGATCATCATCCTCCCGCTGTACCTGGCCCTGCGCGGCGTCGAGGTGCTGACCATCGGCCTGATGCTCATGCCGGGACCGCTGGTGATGGGCCTGATGGGCCCGTTCGTCGGCCGCCTGTACGACAAGTACGGACCGCGTCCGCTGGTGCCCCCGGGAGCCGTGATGGTGACGCTGGGCATCCTGGGCCTGGCGCTCATCGGTTTGCACACGCCGCTGTGGTGGATCATCGCCGCCCACATCGTGTTGGAAATCGGCCTGGGCCTGCTGTTCACCCCGCTGTTCACCTGGGGCCTGAGCGATCTTCCGCAGAATCTCTATCCGGATGGTTCCGCGGTGGTCAACACCCTGCAGCAGGTTTTCGGCGCGGTCGGCACCGCCGCGTTCGTGGCCATCGCCGCCGCGGCCACCGCGACGATGACGTCGTCGACCACTCCGACCATCGCCGAGACCATCGGCGGCTACCGCATCGCCCTGTGGGTGGGCGTCGGCATCGGCGTGATCACCATCGCCCTGTCGACCCAGGTCAGGCGCACCCGCAAGCGCATCGAACTGGAATAGGCGCGCGCCCACCGGTTCACGCGCCCAGGGCCCGCACGCCGGCCACCCTGGTCTGCCCGAGGTCGGCGTCGTGTCCGGCGGCGCACCCGTGCCTGAACGCGTCGCCGTCGATCCGGGCCCTCGAGGTCGTGCGCCGCAGGTGCGGATACCTGCGGCGCATTTCGTCGTTGGCCCGCTGCGCATCATCCCTGAGCACCAGCATGGCGTTCGTCCCACCGCCCCCATCTGCCTCGCCGTCCCCGGGAGCCTCACTCGCCCGGGTCGCCGCGCGGTGTTCCATGACCGCGAGTCGATCTCCGACAACCGTGGTGAATCCGATCATGTACGACCGCCGCCACTGCGCCGTCGCCGCCGCACTACCCGCCCGCAACCGCGCGGCACCGGCCAACATGTGCGGGCACAGCACCGAGAACAGCAGTTGGACGCGCTCGACGTGCCTGACCGCGCCGATGAGCGTCCCCCGATCGGCGCTGCGACCGATCCCGCGGCCGCCGGCCCACAGCACGACCTCGCAGTGCAGCGCCTTGGCCAGGGCATGGAGCAGTCCGACCTGCTGGCGCTGATACGCCCCGGACATGTCCAGCTCCACGACCTTCATCTCCGCTCCAGCATCCGCCGGGTCACCCAGCTTCTCCGGATCCAACCCGTACCGCACGATCAGTTCGAACGCCTTGTCGCGGAACACGTCGCCTTCCGGCGTGCCCTCCCGGTCCGCCGCCTGATTGAGCAGCTTGCGGACCTTGTCGCGGATGTCTCCCCGCATCGACCCCATCTGAACCTTCCCCCTTCGGCGCGGACCTCGGCCCGCCCCATCACGTGCGCCCCGACCACCGGGCATCGCACTCGTTTTCGATTCATCCGCGATGCTACGGCATCGAACACGTCTTCGCACGGCGAAAAGCCCGGCCGCCCCGAATCGAGGTGGCCGGGCCATTTTTCACCCGCACTCGGCGGCCCCGCCGGTCAGCGTTTCACGCGATCATGCGATCTTTTCCGCGCCGTCGGACGGCACCGCCACGAGGAACTCCGGGGGCCGGAAACCCGCATCGGAGAATGCCCCGGCGATGGCGTCGGCCACCGGCCGCACCTGCGCGGCGTCGACCAGGGCGATGGCGCTGCCGCCGAATCCGCCGCCGGTCATGCGCGCTCCGACCGCCCCGTGCTCCATCGCGGTGTCCACGGCCAGGTCCAGCTCGGGGCAGGTTACCTCGTAGTCGTCGCGCAGCGAGGCGTGGCTGGCGCACATCGACTCGCCGAACGAGGCCATGTCACCCGCCTTGAGCTGCTCGATCGCGGTCGCGGTGCGCTCGATTTCGGATACGACGTGTCGCACGCGCTTGACGACGACGCGTTCCCATTCCCGTGCATCCGCACCATTGGGCACGTTCTTCCGCGCCCACTCGGCGGCTGCGGTCTCCGCGTCGTCGACGTCGCGAAGCGATGCCGCTCCCAGCCCCTCGGTCACCGCGTCGATGACGCCGCGACGCGAGGCATACTGGCCGTCGGCCAGAAAGTGCGGCGCCTTGGTGTCGATGACGAGAATGGCCAGGTCATGCGCGGGCAAATCGCAGGGCACCTGCACCGCGGAATCGTCGGCGTAGTCGATGGCCAGGGCGTTGCCGGCCTGCCCGAACAGCGAAATCCGCTGATCCAGGCCACCGGTGGACGCGCCGACGACGTCGTTTTCGGCGCTGATGCACGCGGCCACCAACGCGGCGCGCACCTCGGAGCCCTTCTCTTCGCCCGGGGCGCCGATGGGTCCGACGGTCAGCTCGTACGCCGCCAACGCCGCCGAGCATTCCAGCGCGGCCGAGCTGGACAGCCCGCCGCCGATCGGCACATCCGAGGTCACGGCGATGTCGAAGCCGCCGAGATCCTTCGGCAACAGTCCGGCCTGCTGCTGCGCCCAGATCGCGCCGACCACGTACCCGGTCCAGTTCTTCGGCTTTCCGGGGCCGACCTCGTCGACGCCGACCTCCACGATCTGCGGGTCGTCCCCGCCCATCGAGGACACGAGGCGGTACCGGCCATCGTCGCGCGGCGCCACGGCCACCCACGTGCGCTGCGACAGCGCGAAGGGCAGGCAGATGCCGCCGGCGTAATCGACGTGCTCGCCGATGAGGTTCACCCGGCCGGGCGCGGCCCACACTCCCGCGGGAGCAGTGCCGAAAGCCCTGGTAAACAGGGCGGTCGCATCGGCGGCGCCGGTGGCATCGTCACGCGTCGGCGACCACCGCGCCCCGCCGATCTCGCGGAACCGGTCCGCGATGCGCTCCGGCGTCGTGTCGGAAATCCAGGCGCCCTGGCCCGACTCCGATCCGGCCAGGAACTTCATGCGCCCCGGAGATCGCATCATCGAGTACAGCTGCAGATGCAGACGACCGTGCTCCCGGTCCTCCCCCACCGGCGCCTGATTCCACGACGCGATGTACGGCGTGCGTTCGACGCCCTCGAAGAACCGGTCCATGCGACCGAGCAGGTCAAGATACATGCGGGTCAGCTCGTCCTTCTCGACGTCGGTGAGCGCCGCGAAATCCGGCACGTCCCGATTGGCCATGAGCATGACCTCCACCGGCCACTTCGCCGCGGCCGGCACGAAGGCGGTGAAATGCTCGCCTTCCGCCACGATCCTCCTGCCCGACCGCTTCTCGGCCGCCAGGACGTCGTCGAAAAGCGAACGACCCGTCTGCTCGCGATGCTTCTTGCTCTGGTCCGCGATCGCCGCGGCCCGCGCCGGCAGGTACGGGTAGGAGTAGATCTGCCCGTGCGGGTGTTGCAGGGTGACGCCGATCTCCTTGCCGCGATTCTCGAACGGGAACACCAGACGCACGCCATCGATCTCCGACAGTTCACGCGTGCGGTGCGCCCACGCCTCCACCACGGTGCGCGCACGGTGATACGGAAGATCGCGGAACGACGAGGTCACGTCCGGGGTGAAGCACACGACCTCGCACCGGGCCAGCGCCGGACGACGCGGGAACAGGCCCTCGCCGTCGACCTCGACCGCGAAATCCTCCGGCACCTCCATGTGCATCGACAACGACGGGAACCGATTCTCGAACACCACGACGTCGTAGTCGTCGGCCGGGATCTCCGTCGGCAACTCCCCCGGCTTCGTCGGCGCAAGCGGATTTTCGTTCGCCGGCGGCATGAACGTCCGGTTCATGCGGTGCGCGGCGTAGACGTTCCACTCGCCGGTGAGCGGATCGCGGCGCAGCTCGGACTCCGTCACCGCCTCCGGCAACCGACGCTCGTCGACGGTCTTGCGCGTGCGACGGCCCTCGACGTAATCGGGTTCGTCGTCGAAGTAAATGAGCTCGCGGCCGTCGGCAAGCGTCATCCGCGTGGTGGAAAAAGCATGGGCGGTCATGGCGCGCTACGCCTCCTTCGCGACATCGGCGGGGTCTCGGGGTCGGCCGGCACGATGATCGGCCGCAGCTTCGCCCAGGTGAGGAACACTGCGGCGGCCAAGACGAGGGCCAACCCGGTCCAGGTGTTGTAGGAGGCGTCCTTCGGCAGGCCCGTGTCCGGGTTGATGCCCGGATCCAGCAGCAACGCCGACAGCAGCAGCACGATGCCGTAAATGCCCAGCAGCATGCCGATGATGTTTCGGACGTCGAAGGCACCGGCGGCCTTCTTCTCGGACGATGCGTTCTTCTCGGGTGTTGCGTTCATGTCGGTCACTCCTAGGCGAACACGATGTTGAGGACGATGACCATGGCCAGGCACAGGATGCCCAGCGGCACGGTGCGCTGGTACCACGGCAGCGCGGCTTCGTTGGCGTCGGTGAGGTTCTCCTTCGGGGTCACCGACTTCACGAATCCGACCAGCTCATGGTCCGGCTTCGGGGTGGTGACCAGGGAGACGACGATGGACAGCACGATGTCGACCACGAAGGCGACGGACGCGGCGACGAACGCGGTGCCCTGGCCCGGCAGGTTGAACACGGCGGCCTCCACGCCGGTGAAGGTGGAGATGTACCAGTAGACGATCGCCGACAGGGTACCCATGACCAGGCCCACCCAACCGGCGGTGGGCGTCATGCGCTTCCAGAACATGCCGAGGATGAAGGTGGCGAACAGCGGCGCGTTGAAGAAGCCGAACAGCGTCTGGAGGTAGTCCATGACGTTGCCGAAGTTGTTGGCGATCAGGGCGGTGAACACCGCGATGACGGCGGCGGCGACGGTGGCCCAGCGACCGAACTTCAGGTAGAAGTCGTCGTCGCGGTCCTTGATGAGGTACGCCTGGCAAATGTCGTAGCTGATCACCGTGTTGAACGCGGAGATGTTGGCGGCCATGCCGGCCATGAAGGCGGCGAGCAGGCCGGCGATGGCGACGCCGAGCAGGCCGTTGGGCAGCAGGTCGCGCATCAGGTACAGGATGGCGTCGTTCGGCGCGGCGGTCTGGTTCATGATCGGCGTGACCGTCGCGGCGGCGATCATGCCGGGCACGACGACGATGAAGGGGACGAACATCTTCGGGAAGGCGCCGATGATGGGGGTCTTGCGGGCCGCGGACAGCGAGTCGGCGGCCATGGAGCGCTGGACTTCGACGAAGTTGGTGGTCCAGTAACCGAAGGACAGCACGAAGCCGAGGCCGAAGGTCAGGCCGATGACGGAGACGACGGGGTTGTCGAAGCCGGAGATGTCGGTGCCGGGCCAGGTGTGGAAGTGCGATTCGGCGGCGATGGAGGCTTTGAGTCCGCTCCAGCCGCCGACGTTGTGCAGGCCGATGAGGGTCAGCGGCAGCAGGGCGGCGATGATGACGAAGAACTGCAGGACTTCGTTGTAGATCGCCGCGGACAGGCCGCCGAGGGTGATGTAGGACAGGACGATGACGGCGGCGACGATGAGGGTCACCCACAGGGGCCAGCCGAGCAGGGAGTTGACGACTTTCGCCAGCAGCAGCAGGTTGATGCCGGCGATGAGCAGCTGGGCGACGGCGAAGGAGATTGCGTTGACCAGGTGTGCGCCGGGGCCGAAGCGCCGCAGCATGAATTCGGGGACGGAGCGGACCTTCGAGCCGTAGTAGAAGGGCATCATGACGATGCCGAGGAAGACCATGGCGGGGATCGCGCCGATCCAGAAGTAGTGCATGGTCTGGAATCCGTATTGGACGCCGTTGGCGGACATGCCGACGATTTCGACGGCGCCGAGGTTGGCGGAGATGAACGCCAGGCCCGTCACCCACGCCGGCAGCGAGCGGCCGGAGAGGAAGAAGTCGATGGACGAGGACACTTTGGACCGGGCGGCCCAGCCGATGCCCAGAACGAATGCGAAGTAGAGGGCGACGAGCAGGTAATCGACCCAGCTCGCGTCCAGCCGGAGTGCGGCTTCAGCCTGAATCACGGCATTCTCCTGACTGTGTGGTGGTCGTGTGGTCGGGGGAAACGTTTGTTGGCGGCGTGTCGTGCGTCGTCCGTCGCTTTACGACGTCGATGTGGTCACGGCACGCAAGCCCATGGCCAGTTCGATCTTTTCGCCGGCGTCGATGCGGATGAGGTCGCGACCGGATCTCAGCGCGTCGGGTGGACAGGTCATGGGTTCGACCGCCACCGCGCGGCCGACGCGGGGGAATCCTTCGCGGCGGGCGGGGTCGGCGGTGAAGATCTGGAACCACCGGAAGTGGTCGTCGGCCCACAGTTCGACGCCGTGTCCGTCGGGGCCGATGAGGCGTGCGCTGGCGTCGGCGGCCGGTGAGTTGAAGCAGTGGTCGAGCCACAGGCCGGAGGTGGCGATGCCGTCGGACAGGCCGGGGACGACGGCGTCGGCGGGGATCATGGGACCGGCGGGCAGGTTGCGGGCGGGCTCGAGCGGGAGGTTGGCCTCGACGTCGACGGACAGGATGCAGTCGGCGACGTCCGCACCGGCGGCGCTGAGGTAGGGGTGGAAGCCGAAGCCGAAGGGGCAGGCGGTCTCGCCGCGGTTTTCGGCGGTGACGGCGGCGCGCAGGCCGTCGTCGGCGTCGACGCTCCAGCGCACCGTGAAGCGCATCGGCCATTGCCAGCCGGGCTGCGGGGCGACGTCAATGGCCAGGGTGACGTGGTCGTCGCCTGCTTCGACGAAGTTCCAGACGCGGTCGTCGACGAAACCGTGGATGGCGTTGGAGCGGCCGGGCTCCGTGATTTCCAGACGGTGGACGACGCCGTCGTGGATGAAAACGCCGTCGGCGACCCGGTTGGGCCACGGCGCCAGCATCGTCCCGGCGTTCAGGGGCGGGAATTCGCCGCGCGGGTAGTCGACCAGCAGAGGGCGGCCGTCGTATTCGAGCAAGCGGGGGCCTCCGCCGAAGGCGGAGATGTCAGCGCGGTACCGTCCCGCCGAAATCTCGATGAACGGATGCCCGTGACGCGGGCGCTTCGGCGTCCCTGCGCTTGCGGTGGTGGCCATCATGACGCTCCTGCGGCGAAATGCTTCGGGTGTGACCCCATTGACATCGACCATAGCACTGTAACGTCAGAACTGGTCATAACCGGAATGTCTATTCGGACACATCCGGGAGCGCTTGCTCGGTTCAGGCGACGTGTAATCCCACTTCCCCCACGCATCCGGATACCGAGCCTGCCCGTGAACGCACGGAGGCCCCGCACCGTGAGGAACACGATGCGGGGCCCGTCGGCCGGTTGCCGGAGGAGATTACTCCTGGACCGGAACCAGGGAGATCTTGCCGCGGTTGTCGATGTCCGCGATCTCGACCTGCAGCTTGTCGCCGACGTTGACGACGTCCTCGACCTTGTCGATGCGCTTGCCGTCGCCGAGCTTGGAAATGTGCACCAGGCCGTCGCGGCCCGGGACCAGGGAGACGAACGCGCCGAAGGCGGTGGTCTTGACCACGGTGCCCAGGTAGCGCTCGCCGACCTTCGGCAGCTGCGGGTTGGCGATGGCGTTGATCTTCTCGATCGCCGCGTCGGCGGCCTCGCCGGAGGTGGCGGACACGAAGATCGTGCCGTCGTCCTCGATGGAGATGTTCGCGCCGGTCTCCTCCGTGATGCCGTTGATGACCTTGCCCTTGGGGCCGATGACCTCGCCGATCTTCGACTGCGGCACGGTGATCGTGGTGATCTTCGGGGCGTACGGGCTCATCTCGTCCGGCTCGTCGATGGCCTCGGCCATGACCTCCAGGATGGTCAGGCGCGCGTCACGGGCCTGCTCCAGCGCGTCTGCCAGCACCTTCGACGGGATGCCGTCGAGCTTGGTGTCCAGCTGCAGCGCGGTGATGAAGCCGGAGGTGCCGGCGACCTTGAAGTCCATGTCGCCGAAGGCGTCCTCGGCGCCGAGGATGTCGGTCAGCGCGACGTAGCGGGTCTCGCCGTCGACCTCGCCGGAGACCAGGCCCATGGCGATGCCGGCCACCGGGGCGCGCAGCGGCACGCCCGCGTTGTACAGCGACAGCGTCGAGGCGCACACCGAGCCCATCGACGTCGAGCCGTTGGAGCCCAGCGCCTCGGAGACCTGGCGGATGGTGTACGGGAACTCCTCGCGCGACGGCAGCACCGGCACGATGGCCCGCTCGGCGAGCGCACCGTGGCCGATTTCGCGGCGCTTCGGGGAACCGACGCGGCCGGTCTCGCCGGTGGAGTACGGCGGGAAGTTATAGTGGTGGAAGTAGCGCTTCGCGGACACCGGGCCCAGCGAATCGATCTGCTGCTCCATCTTCAGCATGTCCAGCGTGGTCACGCCCAGGATCTGGGTCTCGCCGCGCTCGAACAGGGCGGAGCCGTGGGCGCGCGGAATCAGCTCGACCTCGACGCCCAGGTCGCGGATCGCGTCGGTGGCGCGGCCGTCGATGCGGAAACCGTCGGTGAGGATCATGTCGCGCACGATCGACTTCATCAGACCGTTGTACGCGGCGGCGATTTCCTTGCCGCGCTCCGGGAACTGCGGCTCGAGGGTCTCGATGACCTCGTCCATGAAGGCGTTGGTGGCCTCGTCGCGGTCCTGCTTCGACGGGTTCTTCAACAGCTTCGGCAGCTTGGCGGCGGCCTCGGCCTCGACGGCGGCGTAGACGTCGTCGTTGTAGGCCGGGAACAGCGGGAATTCGCGGACGTCCTGGGCGGCCTCGTCGGCCAGCGCCTGCTGCGCGCGGCACAGCTCGGCGATGAACGGCTTGGCGGCCTCCAGGCCCTGGGCGACGACGGACTCCGTCGGCGCCGGACGGCCCTGGGCGATGAGGTCGGCGACGTGCTCGGTGGCGCCGGCCTCGACCATCATGATGGCCACGTTGTCGGCGGAGGCCTTGGCCTTGCGGGACTTGCCGCGGCCCTTGGCGGCGTTGTCGTCGGCCAGGCGACCGGCGACGACGATCTCGAACAGGGCCTGCTCGTGCTGTTCGATGGTCGGGAACGCGACCCAGGTGCCCTTCGGGTGCGCGTCGTCGGCGACGAGCGCCATGCGAACGGCGCCGACCGGGCCGGACACCGGCAGGCCGGACAGCTGGGTGGCGGCGGAGGCGGCGTTGATGGCCACCACGTCGTACATGTCCTTCGGGTCGAGGGACAGCACGGTGATGATGATCTGGACCTCGTTGCGCAGGCCCTTGACGAAGGTCGGGCGCAGCGGGCGGTCGATCAGGCGGCACGCGAGGATCGCGTCCTGGCCCGGGCGTCCCTCGCGGCGGAAGAAGGAACCGGGGATGCGGCCCGCGGCGTACATGCGCTCCTCGACGTCCACCGTCAGCGGGAAGAAGTCGAAGCCCTCGCGGGGGTTGTTCGACGCGCACGTCGTGGCGAGCATCATCGTGTCGTCGTCGAGGTACGCGGTGACGGCGCCGTCGGCCTGGCGGGCCAGCTGGCCGGTCTCGAAGCGAATCTCGCGGGTGCCGAAGTCACCGTTGTCGATGACCGCGACGGTCTCCACGATGTCGTCGTAGCCGTTGTCGTCGTAGTCGTACTGATTGTCGGTCATACGGGGAAAACCACGTCTTTCGTTTGGTGAGCCCCCGGGGCGATCGTCGGTGCCGCCCTATCCTGTTCATCTCGGGGCATCGGGGCGACTCTACCACGGTGAACGCGAGAAAGCCCGCCGCAACCAGGGTGATCCTGGTCGCGGCGGGCTCGTCCGGCCGCCGGATTCCGGCGACGAAAAGTTCTTAGCGGCGGAGGCCGAGGCGCTCGATGAGGTTACGGTAGCGCTGGACGTCGTTGTCGGCCAGGTACTTGAGCAGGCCCTTGCGACGACCCACGAGCAGCAGCAGGCCGCGGCGCGAGTGGTGGTCGTGCTTGTGGAACTTCAGGTGCTCGGTGAGCTGGCGGATGCGGGCGGTCAGCAGCGCGACCTGGGCCTCCGGCGAACCGGTGTCGGTCTCGTGCAGGCCGAACTCCTTGAGGACGTCGGCCTTCTCCTGGGTCGAAAGCGCCATGGGGCGTCTCCTTCTCGTCGATGGTTGTTTCAGTCCACTTCGCGGCCCCGGCGACACCGGCGTCATGGCGACTGTTCGTGGACCACAGTCACGGCCAACGGGCGAGAGTACCAGCAGTCCGGCTCGGAAACCTAATCGCCGTCCGCGCCGAGGATCCGTCGCGTTTCGACGACGTCGAGGTTCATCCGTTCGATGAGCGGATCGACGCCGTCGAACTTCTCCATGCCGCGGATGCGGCCGACGAAGTCGATGGAGCCGGTGAGTCCGTACAGGTCGGCGGAACGGTCGAGGATGAACGCCTCGACGGTGCGGGCGGTGTCGCCGAAGGTGACGTTCGTGCCCACGGACACCGCCGCCGGGTAGGCGCGGCCGAGTTCGATGTCGCCGTCGGGGTCGACGTCGGTGCGTTCCGGCCCCTCGGATGCGGTGAACCAGGCGGCGTAGACGCCGTCGGCGGGCACGGCCAGGCCCGGGGCGACGTCGATGTTGGCGGTCGGGAAGCCCAGCTGGGCTCCTCCCCTGCCCTGGCCGTGGATGACTTCGCCGGTGACGCGGTGCGGGTGGCCGAGGCAGTCGGCCGCGGCGGCGACGTCACCGTCGGCGAGGTGTCCGCGCACGCGGGTCGACGACACCCGGTCGCCCCCGTCGGCGAGCAACTCGACGATCTCGACGTCGATGCCGTGCGCGGCGCCGTGGTCGGGCAGCGTGTCGGTGGTGCCGGCGGCCTTGTGGCCGTAGGTGAAGTTCTCGCCGACGACGACGGCCTTGGCGTGCAGCTTGCCGGCGAGGATGTCGGCGACGAAGTCCTCGGGCTCGACGGCGGCGAGCGCCCGGTCGAAGCGCAGCACGAGCATCGCGTCGACGCCTATCTCCGCTGCGAGTTCGGCGCGCCGCGGCCAGGTCGCCAGCGTCGCCGGCGCCTTGTCGGGGGCGAAGACGGCGATGGGGTGCGGGTCGAAGGTGACGAGCACGGCGGGCACGCCGAGGTCGCGGGCCCTGTCCACCGCCCGGCCGATCAGCCGTCGGTGGCCGCGATGGATGCCGTCGAAGGCGCCGATGGTCACGACGGTGTCGCCCAGGTCGGCGGGTACGTTGTCAATCCCGTGCCAGATGTCCACGCGCCAACCCTACGACACCGGCGGGGGCTTCCGCCGAATAGGATGCCCCTCATGAACGCATCCGGGAACACGCGTGATCCGAAGGTCGATCCGCTCGCCGATTCGGGGCTCGTCGTGGTGGACAAGCCGGCCGGAATGACCAGCCACGACGTCGTCGCAAAGCTGCGGCGGATGTTCGGCACGCGCCGGGTGGGGCATTCGGGGACGTTGGATCCGATGGCGACGGGCGTGCTGGTGCTGGGCGTCAATCGCGGCACGCGGTTCCTGCCGCACGTCCACGCCGACGCGAAGTCCTATGACGCGACGATCCGCCTGGGTGCCTCGACCGTCACCGACGACGCCGAGGGCGAGGTGCTGGCCACCGCGACGCCCGAACAGCTCGCGGCGGTGACCGATGAGGCGATCATGGCCGGCGTCGCGGCTCTCACCGGCCACATCATGCAGCGTCCGGCGTCGGTGTCGGCGGTGAAGATCGACGGGGTCCGCGCCCACGAACGCATGCGTCGCGGCGAGGACGTCGTGCTGCCCGAGCGTCCGGTGACCGTGTCGCTTTTCGACGTCCACGGGATTCGTCGTCACGCGGAATGGATCGATCTCGACGTCAGCGTGGACTGCTCGGCCGGCACCTTCATCCGGTCCCTGGCGCGGGATTTGGGGGCCGGCCTGGGCGTCGGCGGGCATCTCACGGCGTTGCGGCGCACGGCGGCGGGGCCGTTCCGGATCGAGGGCGCGAAAACCCTGGAGCAGCTGGAGGCGGATCCGACGCCGACGATGAGCCTCGACGAGGCGTGCCTGGCGTGCTTCCCCGCCCGCGACGTCACCGCCGACGAAGGCGTGGCGCTGTCGCAGGGCAAGTGGCTCGAACCGATCGGGATGGACGGCGTGCAGGCGGCGCGCACCCCCGACGGGCGCGTCGTCGCCCTCATCACCGAGTCCGGAAAGCGCGCGAAGACCGTGTTCGTGGTGCGGCCCTCGACGCTGCAGTAGCCCGTCAGCAGCCCGTCGCCCTACCGGACGATGGCCGTGGCGATGACGTAGCCGTTGTCCACGGTCCAGTGACCCTCGATGAAGTGGACGGGCGTGGGCCGGACCAAGATGTAGGAGACGAAGGTGCCGTCGGGGCGCAGGTCGATGTCGGCGTCCTCGAAGCCGAGCCAGCGGCCCGTCAACGGGTACCACGCCTTGTACGTGGCCTCCTTGGCGCAGAAGAGCAGACGATCCGCGCAGGCCAGGCCGGAGGAACCGATGGTGGCCAGCTCGCGGGCGCTGGCGATGGAGGCCAGCACCCCGTCGGGCAGCGGCTCGGCGACCTCGGCGTCGACGCCGATGGAACGCACCAGCAGGCGCGGGGCGACGACGGCGGCGCGGAACCCGCGGGTGTGCGTCATGGAGCCGGTGATCTGGTTCGGCCACAGCGGCATGCCCCGTTCGCCGCGCAGGATCGGCTTGGCCGACGGCTTGCCGGTCAGCTCCTCGATGGCCCGGTGGGCGCACCAGCGGGCGTCGCCGAACTCGGCCTTGCGCGCGTCGACGGCGCCTGCGACGAGATTGCGTTCCGCCGGGTCGAGCGCATGGTAGTTCTCCAGGCTGTCGCCGGTCGTCCACATCTGATGGAACGAGGCGTGCGCCGGGAGCATGGCCTTCGTGAGCACAGTCATCGAACCTCCATTACCGGGTAGGGCCACGTCCGGTCGCCTTCCCGCGGCTGCCATTCCCTCGGGTAACCGAGGGAGACTTCCGTGTGCGGCACGCCGTCGACGACGGTGGTGCCGGGGATGTGCAGGTGCCCGTAGATGACGTGGCGGGCCTGGTACCGCGTGCCCCAGTCCTGCGTGTGCCGGGTGCCGGCCCACATGGACAGTTCCGGGTAGAACACCGCGGACAGCGGTTCCCGGGCGAGCGGCCAGTGGTTGACCAGGATCGTCGGCCCGTCGACGCGGGCGAGCCTGCGCACGGTGTAGGCCAGGCGGCGCCGGCACCACAGGACCGGGTCGACGAAGGGTTTGATGGCGAACTCGTCGGTCATGATGACCTGGCTGGCGCCCGCCATCTCGAGCGCCTCGGCGATGGTCGTGCCGGCCGGGCGCCAGGAGTAGTCGTACAGCGTGAACAGCGGGCAGATGGTGACGCCGCCGAACTCGGGGTACGGGTCCTCGGGCGTGAGCACGCCGAGGCGGCGGCAACCGTCGACGAGCTGCGCGTAGCGGTCCTCGCCCACGTGGGCGTCGGCGCCGCGGCAGAACAGTTCGTGGTTGCCGGGGACCCAGATCACCTGCGCCCAGCGGCGGGACAGTTCGCCGAGGGTCTTGAGCACCAGTTCGGGCCGTTCGGCGACGTCGCCGGCGACGATGAGCCAGTCCGCGGGGTTCCGCGGGCGCAGCGCCTCGACGACGGCCTTGTTCGCCTTGACGGCGACGTGCAGGTCGGAGACCGCCCACAGCGTGGTCGACGGATGGTCGTCGTCCGCCATGGGCGCCTCCTCTGCTTCGTGTGCCGTGAACCCTACTTCTCGTATCGCCGTGTGTCACGAATTCGTAACGCCACGGCAGCAGTCAAGGCCATCTTCTTGACGACGGTGACCCGCCTGGTTCACGAATGACCCGTAGGCAACTTTAGTCACAACCTCCACAACGTCAACAATGTTGGTGCAACAAATCACCGGCGTCTCCCCCGGAGGCGAACTCGCGGCTACTCCCCCGCTGCGACCGTCCACCCCGTGCCGCGGTAGCGCACGGCGACGAACACGAGACGCAGCAGCATGAAGGTGAGCAGGCCCCACCACACGCCGGTGAGCCCCCAGCCCATGGACAGGGTCAGCCACACCGGCGGCAGGAAGCCCAACACCACCGCGGTGATGGTGGCGTTGCGCAAAAACGCCGCGTCACCGGCGCCGAGCAACACCCCGTCGATGGCGAAGACGACGCCGCCGACCGGGATCATGGCCACGAGAATCCACCAGGGCCCTTCGGCGATCGCCGCGATGACCCCGTCGGAGCTGGTGAACAGCCCCGGCAGCACCCCGTGCAGCACCGCGAACGCCACGGCCAGCACGCCGGCGAACACGGTCGACCACGCGATGACCCGCCGGGCGGTGAACCGCGCCGCCGCCACCGACCCCACGCCCAGCGCCGCCCCGACGAGGGTCTGCGCGGCAATGGCCAGCGAGTCGAGCACCAGCGACAGCAGGTTCCACAGTTGCAGCAGGATCTGGTGGCCGCCGAGTGAGAACGCGCCCAACCGCCCGGCGACGCCGGCGGCCGACAGGAACGCCACCTGGAAAGCCAGGGACCGCAGGATCAGGTCCCGGCCGAGCACCAGCTGGCGCTTGATCAGGGTCCATCTGGGCCGCTTGTCGACATCCTGCGCCGACGCGGAAACGGCGAGTTTTCGCAGGAACAGCGAGGCGGTGATCGTCTCGCCCATGATCATCGCCCATGCCGAGCCGTCGAGTCCGAGCCAGCCGACGAGCGGCACGATGCACAGTGCTGCGGGACCCAAGCCGCCGACGACGTAGAGGAACGGCCGTCGCGTGTCCTGCACTCCGCGCATCCACCCGTTGCCGGCCTGGGCGATGAGCGTGAGGGGAATGCCGAATGCCGCGATGCGCAGCCACCCGGCCGCGGCCGTCGCAACGTCCGCGTCCGGGGTGAGCAGCCGTGTGATGCCGCCGGCGAAGACCTCCACCAGCGCAAGGAGAATCGCGCCGACGAACACCGCCACCCACGTCGCCTGCACTCCCTCGGCGACCGCGCCGCGCACGTCGCCGCGGCCGAACGCTCGGGAGGCCCGGGCCGTGGTGCCGTAGGCCAGGAACGTCAGCTGCGCGGTGAGCATGGAAAACACCGTCGCGCCGGCGGCCAGCGCCGCCAATTCGATGGCGCCGAGACGACCGACGACGGCGGTGTCCAGAAGCAGGTACAGCGGCGGCGCCGCCAACACTCCGAGGGCGGGCAGCGCCAGGCCGAGGATCCGGCCCGCGGTGACGGGCCGGTCGAGTTCCGTGGTCACGTCAGCTGCCGTCGGCGTCGGTCGCCTGCTCGATCGTGGCGGCCGCGACGTCGGTCGCGCCGAGCAGCGCTCCGAGCACGGCATCGCGGTCGCCGTTGAAGTTGTACCCGGCCGCCCGAAGGTGCCCGCCGCCGCCGAGGAAGGCGGCCACTGCGGCGACGTCGACGAGTTCGCGCGAACGCAGCGACATCGACCAGAAACCCGGCGAGTACTCCTTGAACACGGCCGCGACGTCGCCGCCCTTGGTGGTGCGGACCACGTCGACGACGGCCTCGACCTCATCGTGGCCGACGTCGGCCATGTCCTCGTGGGAAATGGTGACGTGCACCAGGCCGGCGCCGTCGGCCCATTCGGGCACGCGGACGGCGGTGGCCATGACTCGGCCGAGGAACGGCAGGTACTCGAAGGGGTGGCCCTCCAGCAGCTGCGCGCCGATGGTTCGCGGGTCCAGGCCCTTGTTCAGCAGCCGCGCCGCCGCGGTGTGCATGCGGGAGCGGCCGAACTGGAAGGACACGGTGTCGGTGAGCAGACCGGCGTACAACGCATGCGCCATGTCGCGGGTGAGCTTGATGCCCCAGACCTCGAAGAAGTCCAGCAACACCATCGTCGACGATTCCGATTCGTCGTCGACCATGTTCACCGTTCCGTACAGCGAGTTGGTGTCGTGGTGGTCGACGACGATGAGGCGATCCGACTCCATCATCCGCTCACGCAGCACGCCCAGGCGTTCCGGGCTGGCGCAGTCGACCGACACCCACGTGTCCACCGTCTCCGGGATGTCGCCGGGGGCGACGAAGAACTCCCAGCCCGGAATGGTCAACAGCGACTTCGCCGGCGCCTCGTCGTTGCCGTAGGACGCCACCGCGCGGATGCCGCGCTGCCGCAGCGCCATCACCATCGCCGAAGCCGCGCCGATCGCGTCGGCGTCGGGGTGGATGTGGCACACCACGGCCACGAACTCCGCGTCGGCGAGCATGTCCATCGAGTCCTGGATCGGACCGGACATGCGCCTGCTGATCGACTGCGACAGCTGATGCGCCGCCTGCTCCCCCGGCCCCACGTCAGGCCTCCGCCTCGTCGGCGTGGCGGTACGGGTCGGACTCGCCGGCGGGGGCGGCGCCCTCGCGCAGCTTCGCCAACTCGGCGTCGCGCTGACGGGTCTTGGCCAGCAGCTCCTCCATGTGGGCGCTGACCTCGGGGACGGTGTCGACCTCGAACGCCAACGTCGGCGTGTAGCGCACGCCCAGTGCCCGACCGACGATCGAGCGCAGCTGCCCGCGGGCGCGGTTGAGCGAGTCGGCGGCGGCGTCCCAATCGGGGTCCTCGTCGATGGTGCGGCCGCGGACGGTGTAGAACACCGTCGCGTCGTGCAGGTCGCCGGTGACGCGGCAGTCGGTGATGGTCACCAGCTCGAGGCGGCGGTCCTTGACCTCCCGTTCGATCGCGGCGGCGACGACCTCCTGAATTCGCTTGGCCATGCGGCGTGCGCGTGCGGGATCGGCCATCTCGATCATCTCCTCTGGTCGGGGACTGTTTTCTCGACGACCCGCCAACGAAAGGCGGATCCGTCGTTCACGCCGGGCCGCGAGGTGATCGCGCCCGGAACTCCGGCCTCCCAGAATAGCCGCTCCCCCGGATCATCGGCGCCCGCCCCCGCCCTTCCATGCTTCACGACGAAGCCGGCCCCCACGCCATTCGGGCGTGGGGGCCGGCCGTCGTAAAGCGGTGCCCGCCGAAAACCGGCGATGCGAGGCGAACTAGTCGCGCGGCACCTCGACCATCTCGTAGGCCTCGATGATGTCGTCGACCTGGATGTCCGGGTACGACAGCACCATGCCGCACTCGTAGCCGGCGGACACCTCGGTGACGTCGTCCTTCTCGCGGCGCAGCGAATCGATGGTCGCCTTCTCCGCCACGACGTTGCCGTCGCGGATGAGACGCACGTTGGCGTTGCGGCGCATCTTGCCGGACTCCACCATGCAACCCGCGATGAGGCCGACGGCGGACGCCTTGAAGATCGCGCGGATCTCGGCGCGACCCAGCTGGCGCTCCTCGTAGATCGGCTTGAGCATGCCCTTGAGCGCCTGCTCGACTTCCTCGATCGCCTTGTAGATGACCGTGTAGTAGCGCACGTCCACGCCGGCGGCGTTGGCGGCCTCGGTGGCCTTGCCCTCGGAACGGACGTTGAAGCCGATGATCACCGCATCCGACGCCTCGGCCAGCGTGACGTTGGTCTGCGTCACCGCACCGACGCCGCGGTCGATGATGTTGAGCTGGACCTCCTCGTCGACCTCGATCTTGAGCAGCGCCTCTTCCAGTGCCTCGACGGTACCGGCGTTGTCGCCCTTCAGGATCAGGTTGAGGGTGTTGGTCTCCTTCATGAACTCGTCGAGGTTCTCCAGGGAGACGCGACGACGGTTGCGGGCCTGCAGCGCGTTACGACGACGGGCGTCGCGACGATCCGCGATCTGACGGGCCGTGCGGTCCTCGTCGACCACCAGCAGGTTGTCGCCGGCGCCACACACCGAGGTCAGGCCGAGCACCTGCACCGGACGGGACGGACCCGCCTCCTCGACATCGTTGCCGTACTCGTCGACCATGCGACGGACGCGACCGTAGGCGTCGCCGACGACGATGGAATCGCCGATGCGCAGCGTGCCTCGCTGAACGATGACGGTGGCCACCGGGCCACGGCCGCGGTCCAGGTGCGCCTCGATGGCGATGCCCTGCGCGTCCATGTTCGGGTTGGCGACCAGATCCAGCGCGGCGTCGGCCGTCAGCAGGACCGCCTCCAGCAGCTTGTCGATGTTCAGGCCCTGCTTCGCGGAGATGTCGACGAACATCGTGTCGCCGCCCCACTCCTCGTCGGTCAGGCCGTACTCGGTCAGCTGGCCGCGGATCTTCTGCGGATCAGCGGTCTCCTTGTCGATCTTGTTGACCGCCACGACGATTGGCACGTCGGCCGCCTTCGCGTGGTTGATGGCCTCCACCGTCTGCGGCATGACGCCGTCGTCGGCGGCGACCACGAGGATCGCGACGTCGGTGGCCTGCGCACCACGGGCACGCATGGCGGTGAACGCCTCGTGACCCGGGGTATCCAGGAAGGTCACCTTGCGCTCGGTGTCCTCGAAGTCGACGTTGACCTGGTAGGCGCCGATGTGCTGCGTGATGCCGCCGGCCTCGTCGCCGCCCACGTTCGCCTTGCGGATGGTGTCCAGCAGACGGGTCTTGCCGTGGTCGACGTGACCCATGACGGTGACCACCGGCGGGCGGACCACGAGGTCCTCCTCGTCGCCCTCGTCCTCGCCGAACTGCAGGTCGAAGGACTCGAGGAGCTCACGGTCCTCGTCCTCCGGCGAGACGACCTGGACCTTGTAGTCCATCTCCTCGCCCAGCAGCTGCAGGGTCTCGTCGCTCACCGAGGCGGTCGCGGTGACCATCTCGCCGAGGTTGAACAGGGCCTGCACCAGGGCGGCCGCGTCGGCGCCGATCTTCTCGGCGAAGTCCGACAGGGACGCGCCGCGGGCGAGCCGGATGGTCTGGCCCTTGCCGTTGGGCAGCTTGACGCCGCCGACGACCGAAGGCGCCTGCATCGACTCGTATTCGTGCCTCTTCTGCCGCTTCGACTTGCGTCCACGGCGCGGGGCGCCGCCCGGACGTCCGAAGGCGCCGGCGGTGCCGCCGCGACGACCGCCGCGA
>NZ_KV787127.1:0-53242 GCF_001807025.1 Corynebacterium sp. HMSC11E11
CGTCGTCGAGGTTGCGCTCGATGAGGGCGGCGATCTTCTCCACGGCGTCGGCGTCGTCGGAGGTGACGGTGACCTGGTCGCCGTGCTCGGCGCCGAGGGCCATGATCATCAGGGAGCTGGCGGCGTCGGCGGGCTCGTCATCGTCGTCGCCGTCGACGAGCTCGATGAGGATCTCCTCGTCGTACTCCGCCGCTGCATCGGCGATGAGGGTGGCGGGGCGGGCGTGCAGGCCGACGGTGGAGCCGACGGTGACGGTCTTGGAGGCCATTGGGAATGGTCCTTTCTGTCGAGCGGATTACGTGGAAGCCGTTGGTGAACGATTTTACGCGGATGCGGCGGCCGCGGCGGGGGCGTCCGCGGGATCGGCGCTCGCCGAGTCGACGGCGGTCTTGCGGGGCCACAGCTGCTTGGCCGCGGTGACCGCAATCGCGCCGACGATGGCGCCGATGATGATTGCGACGAACCAGCCGAGGACGTTGTCGATGGCGAAGAAGACGAACACGCCGCCGTGCGGTGCGCGGGACGCGGCGCCGAAGGCCATGGACAGTGCGCCGGTGACCGCGCCGCCGGCCATCATCGAGGGGATGACGCGCAGCGGGTCGGCTGCGGCGAAGGGGATGGCGCCTTCGGAGATGAACGATGCGCCGAGCAGCCAGCCGGCCTTGCCGTTTTCGCGTTCGGCCTGCGTGTACAGCGACGGGCGCAGCGCGGAGGACAGCGCCATGGCCAGCGGCGGCACCATGCCGGCGCCCATGACGGCGGCCATGACCTGCAGGGAGGCTTCGTCGCCGGTGGACAGGCCGGCGGTGGCGAACAGGTAGGCGGCCTTGTTGATCGGCCCGCCCATGTCGGAGCACATCATCAGGCCGACGATGATGCCCAGCAGGATCGCGGAGTTGCCGGACATGCCGCCGAGCCAGTCGGTCAGGGCGTTCATCAGGGAGGTCAGCGGTCGGCCGAGGAAGAGGAACATGATCAGGCCGACGCCCATGGAGGCGACGAGTGGCACGACGACCACGGGCATGAGCGACGCGAGCCAGCGGGGCACGCTCAGGGAGGTCAGCCACAGTGCGATGAGGCCGGCGAGGATGCCAGTGACCAGGCCGCCGAGGAATCCGGCGCCGATGGCCACGGAGATGGCGCCGCCGATGAAGCCCGGCGCGATGCCGGGGCGTCCGGCCAGGCCGAAGGCGATGAAGGCCGACAGGATGGCGACGATGGCGCTCATGCCGAAGTTGCCCGTGGCGAAGAGGATGGCGCCGAGGTAGAGCATGAGGCCGGAGCGGTCGACGACGGTGGCGGTGCCGTCGTCCATGGTGATTTCGTTGCCCGGCAGGTTCCAGGGGGTGTAGGCCTGCGAGACGCGGTCGGCGACGTCGGCGACTTCGTAGCCGCCGAACAGGAAGCCGAGGGCGAGCAGCAGGCCGCCGGCGGCGACGAAGGGGATCATGTAGCTGACGCCGGTCATGACGGCTTGCTGGATGCGCTTGCCCCAGCTCAGGGAGGAACCACCCGGGCTTGACGACGAGTCGGCGTCGTCGGCGCCGGCCGTGCCGGACACCCGCTTGGCGTCGGGGTTGCCGGCGGCGGCGATGGCCTCGTCGATCATCGCGGTCGGTTCGTTGATGGCCCGTTTGACGCCGGATTCGATGACGGGCTTGCCTGCGAATCGGGCGCGGTCCTTGACGCCGACGTCGGTGGCGAAGATGACGGCGTCGGCGGCGGCGATGGTCTCGGCCGGCAGCGGCTTCACCGCCGAGGAGCCCTGGGTTTCGACGGTGACCTCGACGTCGTCGCGGTCGTCGGCGGCCTGCGTCAGCGAGTCGGCGGCCATGTAGGTGTGGGCGATGCCGGTGGGGCACGCGGTGATGGCGACGATGCGGGTCACCGACTTCGTCGGCTCGGTCGGAGCCGGTTCCGGCTTCTTCGCCGCGGCGGTCGGCTCGGATGCGGTCTTCTGGGCGGTGCCGGCGATGCGGGCGTCGACGACGTCGACGATCTCCTCCGGCGTGGCCGCACCGCGCAGGGCGGCGCGGAAATCCTTCTTGACCAGCCCGCGGGCCAGCTTGGACAGGATTTTCAGGTGGGCCTTGCCGCCGCCTGCGGGAGCGGCGATGAGGAAGACCAGATCGGCGGGGCCGTCGGGGCCCTGGAAATCGACCGGCTTCGACAGGCGGGCGAAGGCCAGCGTCGGCTCGGCGACGGACTCGGAACGGCAGTGGGGGATGGCCACGCCGCCGGGGACGCCGGTGCCGGACTTGGCTTCGCGCTCCAGGGCGTCGGCGGCCAGTTCATCGGCGTCGGCGGCGCGGCCGGCGGTGGTGACCAGCGCCGCCAGATGCCGGATGACGGCTTCCGGGGCATCGCCCGGGGCGACGTCGAGGTCGACGAGCTCCGGAAGGATGACCTGGGGTGACATTGGGAACTCCTTTTCGAAGCGTGGGAAGGGGGGCGGCGGGTGCCTAGACTTCCCGGACGACGACGGCGCCGGGGTTCGTTTGATCGGGGCGGGGGATGGTGGTGCCGGGCAAGGCGGTGGCGGCCGAACCGTAGGCGACCGCCTGGGCCAGGGCACCGGCCGCGTCGAGCCCGTCTTCGCGGGCGAGCAGGTAACCGGCCAGGGAGCTGTCCCCGGCGCCGACCGTCGACAGCGGAACGATCGGGGGAGGGGTCGCGGCGAGGGCCGGGCCGTCGTCAAGCACGAGAACCGCGCCGGCCGCACCCAAGGTGACCAGCACTTCGCCGACTCCGGCGGCGTTGAGCTTCCGTCCGGCGGCGACGACCGGGGCCAGATCGCCGGCGGCGGCGCGGCGCTCCAACTCGGCGCCGTCGATCCCGGCGAGCTGGCCCAGCTCCAGGCCGTTGGGCTTCATGACCTCGGGCGCGGCGGCCGGGAAGGCCTCGCCCAGGGCGATCAGCGGCGCATCGGAGGTGTCGACGGCGATTCCGGCGTCCGGGTTGGCCTCTCGGACGCGGCGCACGCACGTGGCCCAGAAATCAACCGGGGCACCCGGCGGCAGCGAACCGGCGAGCACCACCCAGGACGCCTGCGGCGCATGGTGAGCCAGACGGTCGAGCATCCGCAGCGCATCGGCGTCGGCCAGGTGCGCGCCCGGGGTGTTGAGCTTCGTGGTGGTGCCGTCGTCTTCGACGATGGTGAGGTTCACGCGGGCTTCGTCGGGAAGATCGATGACCTCGTGGGGGATGTCGGTCTGCGCCATCAGCCGGGAAAAGAGCCCGGACTTCGCGGCCGGGTACAGCGCCAGCGTGTCGTGTCCGGCGTTGCGCACGGCGGCCGAGACGTTGATGCCCTTGCCGCCGGGCACGTCCGACTGCATGGACAGGCGGTAGACCCCGCCGCGTTCGAGCCGGCCCTTGACGGTGGTGGTGCGGTCGATGGAGGGATTGGCGGTGAGGGTGAGGATCATTGTGCGATCATCACCGTGACATCGTGATCGCGCAGGTCGTCGATGAAGCCCTGCGGGGCCGACGGGTCGGTGATGACGACGTCGATGTCGTCGAGAGCGGCGAAGCTGACCAGGAAGTCCCGGCCGAGCTTCGTCGAGTCGCACATCACCACCACCTTGCGGGCGTTGGTGATCATGGCGCGCTTGACCGCGGCTTCCTGCGGGTCGGCCGTGGATAGCCCGTGGTCGATGGTCAGGGCGTTGGAGCCGATGAACGCGACGTCGGCGCGCATGAGCGCCAGCGTCCGCAGCGCGGTGTCGCCGACGACGGCCTGGGTGATCGCGCGGACCTGGCCGCCGAGCAACTGCAGCTCGATGTACGGCGCACCCGCCAGTGTCAGGGCGCTGGGCAGGGAATTGGTGACCACCGACCAGTGGCGCTCCTCGGGGAAGGCCGCCATGAGTTCGGCGAGCGCCTCGGTGGTGGTGCCGGCGTCGAGGAAGATGCCGCCGCCGGAGGAGGGCAGGAAGTCGATGGCCGCGCGGGCGATGGAGCGCTTGGCGTCCTTCTGGGCCTTCTTGCGGGCGTCCACGCTGACCTCGATGGTCTGGAACGACTTCGCGGCGACGGCGCCGCCGTGGACGCGGTGCACGGCGCCCTCGGCGTCGAGCTGCGAGAGGTCGCGGCGGATGGTTTCCGCGGTGACGTCGAAGTGGTGCGCGAGGTCGGAGACCGTCACCCTGCCTTCCACGGCCGTCAATGAAGCGATTTTGCGCCTGCGTTCTTCTGCGTACACGTCGTCTCCTGTGTCGAGCCGGCGTCGCCGCCGGGTGATGCCCGACCGTGGAAGGCGTATGCCCGATTTCGGAACGGGGCTTGGGTGAGCTTCATCTGCGTTGGCCTGGCGTTTGCCGTGGTGGGCGCCTTCCAGGTGAACAGTTTTTGCTACTTACGATTGTGCCCGAATGTGTGGGAAAGTCAAGTCTTATTTGGGTTTCAATGTGGGATGTTTCGCGTAGTATTCGGGGTGAGAGATTCCCGTTCGGTCCCCGCGCCGATTCGGGCCCCGCGTGGGCCGCGGACGGGGCCGGTCGGGTGAAACGAACCACGCCGTCCCGAGGAGAGATCATGTCCCCGTCCATGTCTTCGCCCGACTCCGACAACTCGTCCACCTCGTCCGCGCCCGGGTCGGTGTCGCTGCAGGCCACCGCCGTCGTGCCGGGGGTGGGTTACGCGCCGGCGGTGTGGGTGCGACCCCGGCCCGAGCTGCCGCAGGAGGGCGCGGCGATCGTCGGCGGGGACGTCGACGCCGAGATTGAACGGTTCCGGGCGGCGGCGACGGCGGTGTCCGAACGTCTTGCCGCGCGGGCGACGCAGGTGGAGGGCAACGCCTCCGAGGTGTTGTTGGCCACGTCGAAGCTGACGTTGGACCGCGGGTGGCACCGGGCGGCGGTGAAGGAGATCAAGGCGGGCGTCGCGGCGGAGTCGGCGACGGTGTCGGCCATCGAGAAGTTCGTCGAGATGTTCATGGCCGCAGGCGGCGTCATGGCCGAGCGCACGACGGACCTGGAGGACATCCGCGACCGCGTCATCGCCGAGTTGCGCGGTGACGAGGAGCCGGGCCTGCCCGCGGTGTCGGGGGCGTCCGTGTTGCTTGCCGACGACCTGTCTCCCGCCGATACGGCGACGTTGGATCCGGAGCTGTTCGTCGCCATGGTCACCAGTCTCGGCGGGCCGACCTCGCACACGGCGATCATCGCCCGTCAGCTCGGGGTGCCGTGCGCCGTGGCCGCCGGGGCGGGGCTGAATGCGATTGAATCGGGGACGTTGACGCTGGTGGACGGCGCGAAGGGCGTCATCACCGCCAACCCGGACCCGGAGGATGCGCGGGCCGCCGTCGCCGAGGCCGAGCGGATGGCGGAGAAGATCGCCGCGTGGTCGGGCCCCGGCCGCACCGCGGATGGGGAGCATGTCCAGTTGCTGGCCAACGTCGGCGACGGCAACGCGGCGCGCATCGCGGCGGAGGGCGCGGCCGAGGGCATCGGCTTGTTCCGCACCGAGCTGTGCTTCCTGTCGGCCGCCACCGAGCCGACCGTGGAGCATCAGGCGGATATCTACGCCTCGGTGCTCAAGGCGTTCCCGGAGTCGAAGATCGTGTTGCGCACCCTGGACGCGGGGTCCGACAAGCCGCTGGCGTTCGCCAACCTCGATCACGAGGACAATCCGGCGCTGGGCGTGCGGGGCCTGCGCATCTCCCGGTCGAACTCGGGGCTGATGGAGCGTCAGCTCGACGCCATCGCGTTGGCCGCGGAGAAGGCCGGTCGCGGCGAGGATGCGCCCACGTGGGTGATGGCTCCGATGGTGGCGACGCTGGAGGAGGCCGAGTGGTTCGCGGACCTGTGCCGACGACGCGGGCTCACCCCCGGTGCGATGATCGAGATTCCCGCCGCGGCCCTGATGAGCCATGACCTGATGAAGGTGCTCGACTTCGTGTCCATCGGCACCAATGACCTCACCCAGTACGCCATGGCCGCCGACCGGCTGTCGCCGCACCTGGCGTACCTCACCGACCCGTGGCAGCCGGCGGTGCTGCGTCTGATCGACATGACGTGCCGCTCCGGCAAGGACTGCGATACGCCGGTGGGCGTGTGCGGCGAAGCGGCGGCGGATCCGTTGCTGGCGTGCGTGCTCGTGGGGCTCGGCGTGACCTCGTTGTCTGCTGCGGCGACGGCCCTGCCGGGCGTGGGCGCCCAGTTGGCGGAGGTCACCGCCGCCCAGTGCGCGGACGCCGCCCGCGCCGCCCTGGATGCGTCGGATGCCGACGGTGCCCGTGCGGCGGTGCGCGCGGTGCTCGGACTGGAGTAGCGCGAACGGGGGACGCGCACGCGAAAAAGAACCGGGACCCGAGCTCATGCTCGGGCCCCGGAGGAACTAGAGGAAGAACTAGAGGCGGCGCAGGACGCTGACGACGCGACCGAGGATGGTGACGCCTGCGTCGACGGGGATCGGCTCGAAGGCGTCGTTGTGGGGGAGCAGCCACGTGCCGGAGCGATCCTCGTGCCACTCCTTCACCGTGGCCTCGCTGTCGGCGTCGCCGTCGATCATCGCGGCGATGAAGTCGCCGTTGTTCGCCGTCTGCTGGGACTTCACGACCACCCAGTCGCCGTCGAGGATGCCCGCGTCGACCATGGACTCGCCGACGACGCGGAGCATGTACAGATCACCGGACTCGACGAGCTCGGCGGGCAGCGCCATGTGCTCGTCGATGTTCTGCTCGGCCAGGATCGGGTTGCCGGCGGCGATCTGGCCGACGATGGGCACGTAGGTGGGGGCGGTCGCACCCTCCGGGACATTGGGGACGTCGGCCGACTTCGGCTTCGGGCCCGGCTTCCCGGCGTGCGTGTCCAGCTGCTGCTTCAGATCGCGGACGTCGACGGCACGGGGCTTGTGGGGATCGCGGCGCAGCGCCCCCTTCTTCTCCAGCTCCTTGAGCTGGTAGGCCACCGACGACGTCGAGTTCAAGCCGACCGCGTCGCCGATTTCGCGGATGCTCGGCGGGTAGCCGCGAAGCGACACCGCATCCTGGATGACTTCGAGGATGCGCCTCTGGCGATCCGTCAACTGGGTCTTGTTCGACTGCTTCTTCTCGGCCATGTGTCCACTCCCACTGGTTCAGGTCGTGCTCGATCGCGTCGTGCTCGGTGTCGTCGTGTCGGGGGCGTCGTGTTCGGCGTCCGTCGCGCCGGTCATTCCCGCCCGCCGTTCGAACACGACCCTACACCAAAACCACCCGTTGTGGCACAACTGTTCGAAGTTTTCGCCCCCACCTCTGGACGCGCTCCCGTGGCGGTGCTATAAATCGAACGCAGGAACGGAGTCGAACATCCGTGCGGCACGTTCGAAAGGGATTATCCGCGTCGTTTCTTACGATGCCCGCAGATTGCCGGATGGAAGGAGCCAACCGATGACCGCCTTTATCGAAGATTACCGCATCGACACCCTGACCAGGGGAGAAGAGCAGCTTTGCGACGGGGTGCCCGCGTGGGTTCAGCAGCGTCCGGCAGCGGCGTCGGCCCGTGTCGGCACGTCCGTTCGCCGGTCCGCAGCTTCCGGCGATGTTCGACGTCGTGGTGGCTCGGATCGAACGGGGGTCCGCACGTCCCGTGGCCCGTCGAACGGCCGTCCGGGTGGCGTTCCGGGGGCTTCTCGGCGTCCGAACACAGGGCGAACGTCACCGGTGCCCGCACCCGGACACGGTGTTTCGAACATCGGCCACGTTCGGGGTAGCCGTTCGGTCGTCCGGGGTCCGGTGCAGGGAGTGCGCCGCAACGCCACGTCCATGGCCATCGTCGCGGGCATCGGCGCCGTGTTCGGTCTCATGCTCCACTTTTCCGGCCTGGGGGCGCCCATGCCGGACACTCCGCCCACTCCGACGTACGTCGGGGCGTCGAGCACGGCTGCGGAACCCGTGGCAGGCGGGGTCGCGAAGTAGGGGCTCGCCACAGAGGGGGTACCACGGAGGGGGCACCACGGAGTGGGGGACGAGTAAATGGGGTTGGCCGTACAGGAGGGTGCACGCCGTATGCTCGGAAGCGTGCATTGCCAGTTTTGCCACCATGATCAAACGAAGGTCATCGACTCGCGTCTCATCGACGACGGCATGACCATCCGCCGCCGGCGGGAGTGTTTGTCGTGCGGTAAACGATTCACCACGCTGGAACGCTCCCAGCTCGTCGTCGTCAAGCGTGACGGGGTCGTGGAGGACTTCAGCCGTGACAAGGTCATCCGCGGCGTGCGGCGGGCATGCCAGGGCCGTGACGTGCCGGAAGCATCGTTGAAGTTGCTCGCCCAACAAGTCGAGGAAACGCTGCGCTCGAAGGGCACGCCGCGCGTCAATTCCAACGACATCGGCCTGGCCATCCTCGAACCGCTGCGAGATCTCGACGAAGTCGGCTACCTGCGGTTTGCGTCGGTGTACAAGTCCTTCAGCTCCGCCCAGGACTTCGAAAACGAAATCCGGTCGCTGCGCGAACGCGACGCGTAGCACCTACCGCAACTTGTCGATGGCCTTCTTCGCCCTCTGCGGCGACACCGTGCGGGCCGTACCCAGACGCTGGGCGAACAAACTGACGCGCAGCTCCTGAATCATCCACCCGATGTCGCGGACGGCAGCCGACTTTCGGCGACCCTCCGGCAACGCAGCCAGGCGCTTCTCCAGATACTCCTTGACCTTGGTGACCTCGTCCTCCAATTCCGCATCACGGTCGGGATCGAGGGCCATGTCGGCCAGACGAATCTCCATCGCCTCCAGGTACCGGGACAGATGACGCAGATTCGCCCACCCGTGACGGGCGACCGCACCCTTGGGCAGCATGAACGCAAGCTGCGACCGCATGTCGTCGATCGCCGGGCCATCCCACTCGTCCAACTGCGACACCACCCGGTGATACACCGGAAGCATCTTCGCGATGCCCACGACGAGCTGACGAACCTGCCCCGCCACCTGCGGCTTCACCGTGTCGCGCAGCGTCGCGTACTCGGCGGGATCGCGGACCGGACCGCCGGCGTCGATCATCCGGTCGCGCACGACGGTGACCCGGCAGTCCTCGACGAGGCCCTCCGCCCCGCCATGCGGCCACGCGTCGACGGCGACCCGCTGCTGCAAGGGCAGCCCCTTGACCATCGCGGTGGTCTGCACGGTGCATTCGCGCAGCAGCATCGTCAGCGTCGCCGTCATCAGCGACGCCTTCGCCTGCGCCTCCGTCGGCACGACCTTCACCGCGACGCCGTCCTTGGTGGCCACCAGCGTCGGGTAGGCGGTGACCTTCTGGCCGTCGACGGTGTTCTCCACGGTCTCCGGCACGGCGCCGAGGTTGTCGGCGGTCCACTCCTTCACCGCCGCATGCTGGGACGAACCGGCCGCCTTCGCCACGGCCGTGGTCACCTGGCCGGCGCGCCGCTTCTGCAAGGCCAGCAAATCCCGGTCCTGGTCGGTGACGTCGCCGCGCCGGTCGACGGTGGCGAAGTTGAACCGAAGGTGCGGCGGCAACTTGGTCACGTCGAAGTCGTCGGCGTTGATGCCCGTGCCGCCCAACTGGCGCAGCGCATCGGCCAGCGACTCCCGCAGCGGCCGCGCGTACGGGGTCATCGACGCCAGGGCGCGTGCCGCGAAGTCGGGGGCGGGCACGACGGAGCGTCGCAAGGCCTTGGGCAGGGTGCGGATCAGCGATTCCACCAGCTCCTGCCGCAGTCCGGCCACGAGCCAGTCGAATCCCTCGTCGCGCAGGCCGGCCAGCAGCGGCACGGGCACGTGGAGGGTGACGCCGTCGTCGTCGGCCCCGGGTTCGAAGCGGTAGGACAGTTGGAAGTCGAGGCTGCCCTGCTGCCACAGGTCGGGGAACGCGGCGGCGTCGACGTCGTGGGAATCCGGGTTGACCAGCGCGTTCGGGTCGAAGTCGAGCAGGTGCGGGTCGGATTGGGACGTCTTCTTCCACCACCGGTCGAAGTTGGCGGCCGTGGTGGCGTTGTGCGGGATCTTCGCGTCGTAGAAGGCGTACAGGGTGTCGTCGTCGACGACGATGCCGCGGCGGCGGGCCTTGTCCTCGATGCGGGCGGCGTCTTCGAGTTTGGCGCGGTTGTCGGCGAAAAACTTGTGGTGGGTGGTCCACTCGCCGTCGACGAGGGCGTGGCGGATGAACATTTCGCGCGCGGCGGCCGGGTCGACGCGGTGGTAGGGCACGGCGCGGTCGACGACGACGGGCACGCCGTAGAGCGTCGACTTCTGGTAGGCCATGGCCGCGCCGCGCTTGGTGGACCAGTGCGGTTCGGAGTACTGGTGTTTGAGCAGGTGGGAGGCGAGCTTTTCCACCCACGCCGGTTCGATGCGCGCGGCGTCGCGGGCGAAGGTGCGCGAAGTTTCGACGATTTCGGCGGCCATGACCCACCGCGGCGGCTTCTTCGCCAGCGACGACGACGGGTGCACGAGGAACTTGGTGTTGCGGGTGCCGGTGAATTCCTTGCCTTCGCCTTCGCGCACGCCGATCTGGGACAGCAGGCCGGCCAGCAGCGATTGGTGGATGGCGTCGGGGGAGGGGTCGTTGCCGTCGACGGACCAGTTCCAGCCGAGGTCGGCGACGACTTGGTTGAGCTGGCGAATCAGGTCCTGCCATTCCCGCACGCGCATGTAGTGCAGGAATTCGCGTTGGCACATTTTGCGGAATTGGTTGCCGGACAGTTCGGCGCGCTTTTCCCGCAGGTGTTCCCACAGTTTGAGGTAGGACAGGAAGTCGCTGGTGGTGTCCTTGAATCGCGCGTGGGCCTGGTCGGCTTGGGCTTGCTTTTCCAGGGGGCGTTCGCGCACGTCCTGCAGGCTGAGGGCGGCGACGATGACGGTGACGGGTTTGAGCGCGCCGTTGGCGTTGGCTTCCACCAGCATCCGGGCCAGTCGGGGGTCGACGGGGATGCGCGCCAGTTCGCGGCCGGTCGGCGTCAGGGACAGTGCGTTGTCGGCGCCGTCGCCGTCGCCGTGTGCGTCGCGGGTGCCGGTGCGTTTTTTGCTTGACGACGTCCCGGCGGTGTCTTTGGCAGAGGCCAGTGCCCCGAGTTCGTCGAGAAGTTGCACGCCGTCGCGGATGGCCTTGTGGTCGGGGGCGTCGACGAAGGGGAACGCCGCGACGTCGCCGAGGCCGAGGTTGGCCATCTGGAGGATCACCGACGCGAGGTTGGTGCGCTGGATCTCCGGATCGGTGAATTCCGGGCGGGACAGGAAGTCCTCTTCGGAGTACAAGCGGATGGCGATGCCGTCGGCGACGCGGCCGCAGCGGCCCGAGCGCTGGTTGGCGCTGGCCTGGCTGACCGGTTCGACGGGCAGGCGCTGGACCTTGGTGCGGGTGGAGTACCGGGAAATGCGGGCTGTGCCGGTGTCGACCACGTAGTGGATGCCCGGGACCGTCAGCGACGTTTCGGCGATGTTGGTGGCCAGGACGATGCGTCGTGAAGCATGCGGACCGAAGACCCGGTGCTGCTCCGCATTGGACAGGCGACCGAACAGCGGCAGCACCTCCACGCCGCGCCACTTCTGGCCCTCGATGGCTTCCGCGGCCTCGCGGATCTCGCGCTCGCCGGAGAAGAACACCAGGATGTCGCCGTCGCCTTCCCGCATGAGCTCGCGGCACGCGGCGACGACGCCGTCGATCTGGTCGATGTCGGTGACGCGGGTTTCGGTCTGTCCGTTTTTGCGGGTGACGGTCTCCTCGACGACCAGCGGGCGGTAGCGCACCTCGACGGGGTAGGTGCGGCCCGATACCTCGATGATCGGCGCGGGTTTGCCGTCGGCGTCGGCGAAATGCTCGGCGAAACGCTCCGGGTCGATCGTCGCCGAGGTGATGATGACCTTCAGGTCCGGGCGCTTCGGCAGCAGCCGCTTGAGGTAGCCCAGCAGGAAATCGATGTTGAGGCTGCGCTCGTGGGCCTCGTCGATGATGATCGTGTCGTACTCGAGCAGCAGCCGATCACGCTGGATCTCGGCGAGCAGGATGCCGTCGGTCATGAGTTTGACGCACGTGTCGCGGCCGACCTTGTCGTCGAAACGGATGGCGTAGCCGACGTGGCCGCCGATCTTCTCGCCCAGCTCGTCGGCGATGCGCTCGGCGACGGTGCGGGCCGCCAGACGGCGGGGCTGCGTGTGGCCGATCTTGCCCAGCACGCCGCGGCCGAGGTCGAGCAGGATCTTCGGGATCTGCGTGGTCTTGCCGGAACCGGTTTCGCCGGCGATGACGGTGACCTGGTTGTTTTCGATGGCCTCGGCGATGTCGTCGCGGCGGGCCGACACCGGCAGCGACGCCGGGTAGGTGATCTCCGGGATCGACTCGCGGCGTTCCTCGACGCGCAGGCGAGCCAGCTCGATGTCGTCGGCGATCGCGTGGATCGACGCCGGCGCCGACGCGCGCTTGAGGCGGCGGCGGAAGCTGCGGGCTTCCGCGTGGGGCACCCCGTCCAGGCGCGCGTAAATGGGCCGCTTGTCCACGTGGGGGCGGGAATCGGGGGAGCGGCGGCCGCGTCGCTGACCGCTGCGAGGGGCGCGGCCGGAATTCTCGTTGTGCTCAGACATGGTTGCCAGCAAGGGTAGCCGCTGGCGGCGTTAGCAATCTCACTGGCACGGGCGGGGCCGTGATGCGGGAATGAATGCCATCGTCATTTAAGGTTTTTCTCATGAACTCCGTGTTGATCGCCGTTTTGGTGATGCTCATCCTCGCGATATCGCGCGTCCATGTTGTCCTGGCGCTCTTCATCGGCGCCCTGATCGGCGGTTTGCTCGGCGGCCTCGGTTTCGACGGGACGCTGGTGGCGTTCCAGGAGGGCCTGTCGGGTGGTGCGCGCATCGCGCTGAGTTACGCCTTGTTGGGCGCCTTCGCCATGGCCGTCGCCCAGTCGGGTCTGCCGCAGTTGCTGGCAAACAAGATCGTCGGCACGGTCACCGGCAAGGACCCGGAAGAAAACGCCAAGGCGGTCGGCGTCGTGAAGTGGTCGATGCTCGGCGGTTTCACCCTGATGGCGGTGCTGTCGCAGAACCTCATTCCGGTGCACATCGCGTTCATCCCGTTGATCGTCCCGCCGCTGCTGGTGGCCATGAACAAACTGAAGATCGACCGCCGGGCCGCCGCGTGCGCTCTGACGTTCGGCCTGGTGACCACCTACATGTTCATCCCGCTGGGCTTCGGTTCGATCTTCCTCAACGACATCCTGCTGGGCAACATCGAAAGCGCCGGCCTGGACACCAGCGACATCAACATCCTGCAGGCGATGGGCATCCCCGCCGCCGGCATGTTCACCGGCCTGCTCGTCGCACTGTTCATCAGCTACCGCAAGCCCCGCACCTACGCCGATGAGCCCATCGCCGACACGGGCGCCCGCGGCACCGCCGACGCCGATCGGGGCGAGCTGTTCCCGGCCGGTGCCGCCGATCCGGACGCCGCCGGCGACTACGCCGCCGTGGACACCATCGCGCGTGCGGCAACCGAGCCGATCGAGCGTCGCAAGGTGATCATCGCGGTGGTCGCGATTTTCGCCACCTTCGGCATCCAGGTGTGGATGCAGTCGACCGATTTCGAGGCCGACTCGCTGCTCATCGGCGCGCTGGCGGGTCTGGCGGTGTTCATGATCACCGGTGGCGTCAATTGGCGCGAGGCCGACGACGTGTTCACCGCGGGCATGAAGATGATGGCCCTGATCGGTTTCATCATGATTTCCGCCCAGGGCTTCGCCTCCGTGATGACGGAGACCGGCGACGTCGAGCCGCTGGTCGAGGCCACCGCCGAGATGTTCGCCGGTTCGCAGGCCGCGGCGGCGATCGCGATGCTCATCGTCGGTCTCATCGTCACCATGGGCATTGGTTCGTCGTTCTCGACGCTGCCGATCATCTCGGCGATCTACGTGCCGCTGTGCGCTGCGCTGGGTTTCTCGCCGCTGGCCACCGTCGCCATCATCGGCACCGCCGGTGCGCTGGGTGATGCGGGGTCGCCGGCGTCGGACTCCACGCTGGGCCCGACGGCCGGCCTCAACGCCGACGGACAGCACGACCACATCCGCGACTCGGTCATCCCGACGTTCATCCACTTCAACCTTCCGCTGCTGGCGGCGGGCTGGATTGCGGCGATGGTTCTGTAGGAAATCCGCGGCCGGTGCCCGCGTAGCTAGTACCTGCGCAGGGCTCCGAAGGGATTGCCGTCGTTCAACTCGTCGACGGCCCAGACTTCACCGGAGGTGTGCAGCACGTTGCAGATGGCGTCGTCCAAATCACGGGCGTAGGCGGGCTGGTCGAGTGCCTGCTCGGTCACCATCAGCGTGCCGATGCGCCCAACCTCGGAGGCGTTGACGATGTATTCCGGGTTGGCGGTGGCCAGGCCGGTGCCGATGGCGGCCGCGTAATCGTCGGTAAGCACGCTCGTGTGGCGCTGCACCTCACCGGCGCCCAGGGGCCAGGCCTTTTCGTGGATCTGCTTCGCATCCAGCTCGTCCGGATTGCCCGGTGCAACACCGAGGATGCGCACGTTGTTGATGTGCGTCGACAGCAGACCAAGGTATTCCTGCACCGATGCCAGCACGAGCGGGCGCTTGTCGTTGGAGAAACGCTTTTCCACCGCGCGGCCGGTAACGCGCAGGAACGCCTCGAGAACATTGTCCTCGCCGGTGCCGTGGCCGTGGTACAGGGCGTGCCTGCCGGTCGAACCCTGCGATTGCAGTTCCGGCTCCCGGGTGTACGCGCCGGCGACGTCGTCCTCGGAGGCCGGGATGTCGCCCAAAGGCAATTCCGTGACATGTGCTCGGTCGGCTTCGAACAGGCGAACCTTCGCGCGGCTGATGGCCAAAATGACGAATGGCACCTCACCGGTGACCAGCGGCAGCACGTGGCGGAAATTGAAGCTGTCGCCGACGGTCGCGTCCTTCGGGAAGGAGCGGTCGGTGCGGAAGCGGCGCATGCCATCGGGGGAGGAGAATACGACAAGGCCATCGCCCTGGAACTGCCAGAAGCGCCGGGAGCGGGCGAGCGATTCCACGGGCACGAGAATCGACTCGGCGTCGGCGTCCGGGTAGTTTTCCGCCAACTGCGTGCGGGCGTCGTCGATGAGGTGCCCGAAACGCTTCGAATCGTTCAGGGTCTCGTCGGTCGCGCGGTGCGTCGACATGTGGATGGTCACGCACGGACCAGACCATCCCGCGAGGTCGGCGAGATCGTCATGGCGAAGTGCATCGGAATGACTGATAACTTGCGTGGTAAACATGCTTCGCGTCTACCGATAAATGAAATTCCCCGCCATTACCTTTAATTGCAGTCACCGAGATCCGTTCGTACCAGCGTGGCTTGCGGCACTGCTCGGGGGGATGGGTGACGCGTGGCTGATGAGCCGACGACGGCACCGTGGCAGGCTTCGGAAAACCGGATGATTCGGCACCCGACGTCGTGAAGTCGCTGTCGAGACGTCCGAATGGCATCGAACTCGCCGGTAACGGCACCGCATTCGTCAGCTAGGGCTTCGCCGGCGCCGTGTCGCCGGAAGGGGGCCTGAAAGCCGGTCAGACGGTGTCCTTCGAAAGGGCGATGTGCGGCATGGTCGACGATTCGACGCTGAAATGCCGCGAGTGCGAGGCGGGGTCTCCATCGCCGGATCTAATCGCGTGATCAAGGTGTGCGAGGGGGCTCCACAAGTAATGTGGCCACAACCTCCCGATGTGGAACTACCGATGGTCGTGTCGTCGGGGGTCTGGTTGAATGAGCGCAAACTAGTCGTCATCAACGTCTTTATCTCGGAAAGGTGGTTCAGCCTGTGTCGTTCTCTGACTTTAACTGGGAAGTGGCTGCCATTGTTGTCACGGCAATCCTGGGCTTCTATGCGCTGAGGTCGTCACTCTATATTCGTCGACGAGAATTCGAGGACATCTACGTCCAACGATACTGGGAGATCAACGACCGACTTCCCGTCGAAGTCCGGCTGAAGCTCATGGTGCAAGAGAGCCACCCGTTCGACGTTGCGGATGAAGGTACTCGGCGTGCGATCTGGGATTATCTCATGCTGTGTGAAGATGAGATTGACCTGCGTGCCCATGGACAAGTCACTGACGAAACGTGGAGTATCTGGTCGGATTCCATTACGGGGAGCATGAAGCGCTACCCCTATAAACAGATGTTTGAGTGGATCGAATCTGAGTTTGATGTCCTTGACGAAGGGCGAAAGTCTGCGGCCGATCGCCCTTTCGTGAATCTTCGAAGGATTCATCAGCGTGAGATCGACGAGGCAAATTTCGATCCCCTGAAGCGCAGTCGATTGAGGAACTACCTCGAAGGACGAAGGGAATCATTGTTCTTTTCGGAGTAGTGCCCGACGTCCCGCAGGGGGTTAGCGGATATCCGGTGACGGTCTGAAAAGGGATGGTCGATGCCCGCAACGATTGCGCGGCGATACTCATCCCGAGGGGGATGCGGGAGCCCACGGGCCTGAAAACACCTCGACCGCGCACGGTGTCGGATCCGTGCGCGGTCGTGGTGTCTTTGGGCCGATGATCGGCGCGGCTAGATCGAGCCGGACGAAGCGTCGGCCGACGAGGACGCGGGGACGTCGACTCCGTTGAACTGGCCGATGAGCCAATCCTTGGCGTCGACGAAGCCCACCGGCATCGGGCCGAGATGGCCGATCGAGAAGCGCGGCAGCACGGAGGGCAGCGGCATCGAACGGAACTCGACGTCGGCACCCAAGTCCGCCCACCGCTGCGCCAGGGCCTCGGCCTGATCATGCGGGATGGCGTCGTCGTTGACGTTGTTGACCACCAGCACCGGGGCGTTGGGCTTCAACGTGCCGATGAGCTGACGATCCACCAACGCCTTCAGCGTCGGGTTGGTGCGGATGTGCTCCTGAATGGATCGGCCATCCTGGGTCAACTCGCCCGTCGGGTTGGGGTGGGTGGTGCCCATCACGCCGAAGGAGACGACGCTGTCGACGATGCACTGGGTGCGGGTCTTCTCCACGACTTCCCGTCCCTTGTCGTTGGTGATGGCGTCGATCTCACCCCGGATCTCCGGGTGGGCCTCCAGCAGACCGTTGATGGTGTAGCCGAGAACGCCGACGATGATGTTGCGATCGACCGCGCCGGCGACGACCTCCAGATCCGCCGGGGGAGCACCGGCGTAGGTGCCCTTCACGTCGAGCTCCGGCGCGTAAGACTCCGCCAGCTCGGCCGCCGCCGCAGCGGCACCCCCGCCCTGGGAGTAACCCCAGAAACCGACGGGAGAGTGCTCCCCGGTCAGCGCCGGCACGACCCGCGCGGCATCGAGCATCGCGTGTCCCTGATCGACGCGGTTCATGTAGGTGTGAACCCCCGGGGTGCCCAGACCGATGTAGTCGGTCATCACCACGCGCACGCCGTCGCGAAGCAAAATGTTGGCGAACATCAGCTCGTAGTTGATGCCGATGGACGGCTGCTCCACATCCAGGCCGAGCATGCCCGTCGCCAGACGCGACGGCGCGCACTGGTCACCCTGGCCGATGGTTCCGGAGCCGATGACCACCGTCGGACGCGCGCCCTCACCCGTCCACTCCGCGATCGGATCCATGGCGAAACCGGTCACCGCGACGATCTCGTCACGGCTGTTGAGCGAGGTGTACATGAACCGCTCCGCCTTGCCCGGCCACGGCCCATCGACGTTCGGCAACGTGACATTGAGATCCATCGGCTCGGACCGGATCAACTGGCCCGGCGCGCCGGGAAGCTGCTCCGGCGGCATGTAAAACGCGTTGGCCCCCGTGAAGTCGGGGGACATGTCCAGGGAACCCAGCGACGGCGCGGGAACGTCCTGGGCCGTGGCATGGGGAGCCGCGAGAAGAGACGCGCACATCGCGGCGGCGGTCAACGAAGCGAAGGCGACGGAACGGGATGACTGGCCGAATCGACGACCGAAAGATCGACGGCGGCAAGACGAAGACGGCGAAGACAAGGAAAGCTCCTGGCGGAAATCTGCGATCGCCCGCGGGCACGTGCGGGCAACCGGGGGGTGCTGCGTGGGGAGAAAGGGGCGGACGAAGGCCATGCGTCCGGGTGCGGCGCCGGTTCCGTCCATATGATTAGCCCCGGTGAAAGGTTAAGCGATGGCAATAGTCTCCACCCGGAAGGGGTCTCATCGCTGGATTTTGACCAAAAATTACATATATGAGTGTCGCGTCACACTAAGGTGCCGCCAAGAGTTCGGCGACGAACGTTTCGTCGCACGACCGCACACGAACCACCATCGTCGAGGGGAACCGCACATGACCGACGTCGCCCGAATCATCCCGACCCTGCCGCGCCGGGCCTTCCTCGGAG
Organism: Corynebacterium sp. HMSC11E11; assembly: GCF_001807025.1. Classification (NCBI taxonomy): domain Bacteria; kingdom Bacillati; phylum Actinomycetota; class Actinomycetes; order Mycobacteriales; family Corynebacteriaceae; genus Corynebacterium; species Corynebacterium sp. HMSC11E11. The sequence goes on from NZ_KV787127.1 coordinate 18,259, forward strand.
CCACCGCCGCCACCACTGCGCTGGGAGCCGCCCTGGCCGCCGATTGGGGCGGGCTGGCCCCCGCCGCAGCCCAACCCGCCGGCGACGCGGCAACCCCCGGGGCGTCGTCAAGCATCCCCATGACCGTCGGCCGCGGCATGGCCGACATGACCGGCGAACCCCTCGGCGCCGGCATGAACGGCTACGCGGTGCTCAGCCAGCAAACCAGCGGCCTGCGCCAGCGCCAATTCGCCCGCGCCTTCGTCTTCGACGACGGCAACGGCGGCCGAGTCGCCCACGTCACCGCCGACATGGGCCTGATGTTCCAGTCCATCCAGATGGAAGTCCTCCGCCGCCTGCGCGCACGCTTCGGCGACGTCTACCACGAAGGCAACGTGCTCATTGGCGCGTCCCACACCCACGTCGCTCCCGGCGGCACCTCCGGCCACCTCATGGTCGACCTGACCACCCTCGGCTTCCGGCCCGTCACCTTCGAAGCCACCGTCGCCGGCATCGTGAAGGCCATCGAACGCGCCGACGCAGACATGGCCCCCAGCCACATCGCCCTGACCCGCGGCACCGTCGCCGACGCCGGCGTCAACCGGTCCAAGACGGCCTTCGACAACAACCCCGACGCCGACAAGGCCGCCTTCCCCGACGGAGTCGACCGCGATTCGGTCACGCTGCACGTGCTTCGCGACGGCAAGGCCATCGGCCTGATCAACTGGTACGGCATCCACCCCACGACCTTCGGCCCGGAACACACCATCGTCTCCGGCGACAACAAGGGATACGCCGCCTGGCTGGCCGAACACCGCGCCGGCGTCGACCACACCAATCCCGCGACGGCGCCGTACGTCGCGGCGTTCGCCATGTCCACCCCCGGCGACATCAGCCCCAACCACGGCCTGGTGCCCAACTCCGGGCCCGGCGACGGCAACGAATACGAGTCCGCCCGCATCCTCGGCCGCCGCCAGCTCGACGGCGTGGCGGGCCGCGCGGTCCCGCTGGCCGGCGGCGGAATCGACGCCCGCCACCAGTGGGTCGACATGCGCGACGTCAAGGTCGACGGCCGCTTCACCCCGGACGGCCAGCCCGGCACCACCGGACCCGCCATCCTCGGCGCGGCCTTCGCCGCCTCCTCGCAGGAAGACGGCGGCGGCGAACCCATGCTCGGCTTCAACGAAGGCGCCCGCGGCGGCACTCCCTGGGTGCGACAGGTCAACCAGGTCGTCGTGCCCGCCTCCGCGTCGGCCATCCACGGCGCCAAGGAAAACCTCCTGCCCGTCGGCTACATCTCCGGCCTGGTGCAGCAGACCCACGTCTTCCACCTGCACCGCATCGGAGGCATCACCATCGCCTCGCTCGCGTTCGAACCGACCACCGTGGCGGGCCTGCGCATGCGCCGCGCCATCGCCGAAGCGCTCGGCGTCGACATGGACACCGTCATCGTGCAGGGCTACACTTCCGGCTACGGCCACTACATCACCACGCCGGAGGAGTACGACCAGCAGGACTACGAGGGCGGCGCCACCATCTTCGGCCGCCTTACTCTGCCCGCCGCCACCCAGGTTTTCGACGGCCTCGCCTCGGCAATGGCCGCCGGCATCCCCGTCGACTCCGGCGCCGCCGAAGGCGACCTCACCGGCAAGATCCCGCCGTCGCCGGCCGGCAACCCCTTCGTCGACGCCGCCCCGGTCGGCAAGAACTTCGGCGACGTCCTGACCGGCCCAGACGGCCCGGTCGCCGTGGGCACCCACGTCGCCGTCGCCTTCGTCGGCGCCAACCCCAACTCCGACCTCCGCCACGAATCGGGCTTTCTGTCCGTGGAAAAGCTCGGCGGGGATAACGGCGAAGGAACCCGCATCGCCGACGACTCCCACGAAGCGACCGTCATCGAATTCGCCAACGAGGGAGCCTCGACGACCACCACCATCACCTGGGACACCAGCGACTTCGAGCCTGGGGAGTACGTCATCCGCTACCGGGGATCCTCCCGCGGTGCGGGCGGCGAGCTCACCGCCTTCGAGGGCGCCGCCGACGTCACCGTCGTCTAACCTTGGACGTCATCGTCGTCAAGCACTGATTGATCCGGTGTCCGCCGACGTCGACGCGTTGCTGCGGCCCACCGGCCGGAGTTTTACACTGGAACACCTCATCGACCGATGGAGGATTGCACATGACCGATGACAACGGCCGTCCCGGCGACGGCAACGACCCCTACGGCCAGGACCCGTACGGCCAGCAGGGCTACGGCCAGGACCCGTACGGCCAGCAGAGCTATGGCCAGGACCCGTACGGCCAGCAGAGCTATGGCCAGGACCCGTACGGCCAGGCTGGCTACCAGGGCTACCAGGGCTACCAGGGCTACCAGGGTTACCAGGCGCCGGGACAGGGCTACTGGCAGCAGGGTCAGCAGGGCCCCGGAGATCCGGGCGTCGGCGTCGGGCAGCCCGGCGGCGAGGCCCCGCCGACGTCGCCCGTGATGTCCGGCGAAGCCCCGTTCAACATCACGCAGCCGATTACGACGGCGTTCAAGCGCGTCAACGCGAACATCGGCACGTGGCTCGGATTCATGGCGGCGGCCGGCGGCGTGATCGCCGTGGTCATGTTCCTCTTCTTCGGCGTCATCTTCGGCGGCATGTGGTCGAGCCTGTCCAACTACAACCCGTCGGACCCGTACAGCAGCCCGACGGACGCCGGATTCGGAGCAGCCGTCGGCGCGATCCTGTTGATGTACCCGGTGCTGTTCGTGCTCATCTTCGCGTTCACGGTGTTCGCCTACCGCGGCGCGTTCGAGGAAATCGACGGTCGCAGGCCGTCGTTCGGCACGTTCTTCCGCGTCACCCGGTGGGGGTCGCTGGTCGGCGTGTGGTTCTTCACCAGCATCCTCGGCATCGTCGCCCAAATCCCGGGTGTCCTCATGATGTTCGCCGCCGGTGCCGTGGCCGAACGTTCCTCCGCCGCGGGCATCGTGGTGACGATTTTGGCGTACGTGCTGCTCATCGCCGGCTCCGTCGTGATGATGCCGATCTCCGTGATGATGCAGATGCTCGTCATGGACGGCCGCGCCAAGGTGCTGGAGGCCCCCGCCGTGGCGTGGAACCTGGTCAAGGCGCGGTTCTGGCCGGTCCTCGGCGCGCTGGTGCTGGCGAGCATCATCGGCGCGGTCGGCGTTTTCCTCTGCTACGTCGGTGCGTTGTACACCCTGCCGATTCAAATGGTCGCCTACGTCGAGATCTACCGCCAGGTCGTCGGCGGTCGACGCCCCGTGCCGATGCCGTAGTTCGCCGCGGCCCCGGCCCCGGCGTGCGCCTCGTTTTCGCACGCTTTCACGGACCCATCACCCCGAAGTTGCCCGCCGTTCATGGCGCGGCCGCTTCGGGGTCATGTGTTTCGGGGATGATCGTCGGGTCCCGCGGGCGTCGCGCTGCACCGGCCATCCCTAAACCACGGGGTCGGTCCGCCCCGTTCCTGAACCACGGGGTCCAAACTGCGGGGTCTCCTGTTTTTCGGCGCTAAACCACGGGGTCGCCATCGAACCCGTGGTTTAGACCCCGTGGTTTGGAAGACGGTGAGCTGACCCCGTGCTGTGTCGGCATTCGTGCCATTTCGGGCTTTGCGACGGTCGTCGTCACGCACGCCGGCCACGAAACACGGACAGCGCCCACGAAAAAACCGCCGCACCCGACCCGGGCGAAACCGGGGGAATGCGGCGGCCTTCTCGACGCCGTGAGGCTATCGCTGCCGTGAGGCGAGGAAACGCTTAGCGCGCGCCCTCGACCTGGACGGTCTGGGCGACGGCCTGGACCACCGCGGCGATCTTCACGGCCTCCCAAACCTGCTCCTTGGTCAGACCCTCCTCGCGGACGGTCTTGTCGTGGGCGACGGCGCAGTGCTCGCAGCCGTTGATCGTGGACACGGCCAGCGACCACAGCTCGAAGTCGGCCTTCTCCACGCCGGGCTTGGCGATGATGTTCATACGCAGGCCGAACTTCACCTGGGCGTAGTCGTCGCCGAGCCAGCCCTTGGCGCGGTAGGCGACGTTGTTCATCGCCATGACGGTGGCGGCGCCGAGCGCGGCCTCGAAGGCCTCGTCGGACAGGTGCTCCTTGGCCTCCTCGGAGATCTCCGAGAAGACGGTGTCATTGCGGGTCGCGGCCGCCGACGCCAGGAGGGTGCCCCACAGCTGCTGCTCGTTGAGCTCGGTGGAACGGGTCAGGGTGCCCAGGTTCAGCTTCTGATCCTTGGCGTACTCCGGCAGACCGGAGCGAAGGTTGTCAATGCTCATCTATTACTTCAGCTCCTGCTTCAGGACGTCCATCTTGTCGATGTTCTTGGTGGGGTCGTTCTTCTGCCAGTTGCAGGCGCAGACCTCCTCGGACTGCAGGGCGTCGAGGACGCGCAGGACCTCGTCGACGTTGCGGCCCACGGCGTCCGGGGTGACGGAGACGAACTGGATGATGCCGTCCGGGTCGATGATGAAGGTGGCGCGGTCGGCGACGCCGTCGGCGTTCTCGACGCCGAGCGCACGCATCAGGTCGTGGCGGATGTCGGAGAACATCGGGAACGGGATGTCGAGCAGTTCCTCGTGGGTGGCGCGCCAGTTGAAGTGGGAGAACTCGTTGTCGCCGGAGCCGCCGAGCACGATGGTGTCGCGGTCCTCGAACTCCTCGTTGAGCTTGCCGAACGCGGCGATCTCGGTCGGGCAGACGAAGGTGAAGTCCTTCGGGTAGAAGAAGACGATCTTCCACTTGCCCTCGTACGAGTCGTTGGTGACCTGCTCGAAGTAGTCGTCGGGCGAAGCGGCGTTGGCCTCGCGCAGGTTGCCGCCCTTCAGGGCGGTCAGGTTGAACTCGGGGAACTTGTCGCCAACGGTGAGCAGAGCCATGTGAATCCTCCTAGGGGATTGGCTTGAAGTCGGTGTTCGTACGGCGCAGACGGCGCGGTGACGATTTTCCCGCTCGGCCACCCGCCGGGGGATGGTGTATCCGCCCTGGTGGTGGTGCCGGCGGGGATCGTCCCATCCGGTGCATCGCCCATTATGCCTATGAAACCTCGGACTGTCAAGAGGTAATTTGAAATAGTCTCGTGTACGCTCATAGGCATGCGTAATCGCGAATACCGCCCCACCCTCCCGCAGCTTCGCGCTTTCGTCGCGATCGCTGACACCGGCCACTTCGGTCAGGCCGCCCAGCGAATCGGCATTTCCCAGCCCTCCCTGTCCCAGGCCCTGTCCACGCTCGAAGGTGGTCTGGGCGTCCAGCTCGTGGAGCGTTCCACGCGCCGTCTGCTGGTCACGCCGTTGGGTCGCAGCATTTTGCCGTATGCCCGCCAGGTGTCGGAGATCGTCGACGACATCGTGGCCCGTGCGTCGGGTCGCGCCGATGAGCTCGCGGGTCCGTTGGCCATTGGTTTCATTCCGACGGTCGCGCCCTACATCCTGCCGAATTTTCTGGTCAACGTCCGCGAGGAGTTGCCGGAGCTGGAGCCGCGCATCGTGGAGGAGCCCACGGCGCACCTCATCGAGGCGTTGCGTTCGGGTGCCATCGACGCGGCGGTGCTGGCGTTGCCGTCGGGGGTGTCGTCGTTCGAGGAGACTCCGCTGTACGAGGAGGAGTTCCATCTCGTGCTTCCGGAGGGCCATGACCTGGCCGGCCACGATGATGTGCCGTTGGATGCGCTGACGGATTTGAATCTGTTGTTGCTTGACGACGGCCACTGCCTGCGTGACCAGGTGCTGGATCTGTGTCGTCGGGTGGATGCCCATCGCGACGACAGCCTGGGGTTGGAGACGCGCGCTGCGTCGTTGTCGACCGTCGTGCAGTGCGTCGCCGGCGGGCTGGGCGAAACCCTGGTGCCCGAGTCGGCGCTGAAGGTGGAGGCGCAGCGCCCCGGTCTGGCCACCGCGCGTTTCGAGGGACCGACGCGCCCCGGCCGCACCATCGGACTGGTCCACCGGGCGTCGTCGGTGCGCGGCGACGAGTTCATCCGCATCGGTGAGCTGGTCAAGGCTGCCTACGACCGGGCCGTGTCGGAGAACTGAGACAGCGGCGAAGAACTAGCGGCGAAGAACGGAGGCCCGCGGAGAACTGATCCGCACCCGCCGGGTCAGCCCGCCTTGACCTCCAACGACCGCAGGCGGACCTCGCCGGCGGCGTCGGATTCGGCCAGATCGACGTCTGCGACGATGCGCCAACCGCGGTCGCCTTCGGGGTCGAGGATGGTCTGCTCGACGCGCCACACGCCGCCGTCGGGGGCTTCGCCGGTCGCACGGGAGTCGTCGACGCGGAAAAGCTCCGGGCCGCGGGCGGACGGTCCCAGGTCGACGTCGTCGTATTCGTCGAAGTAGTCGTCCATGAGAGTCGGCCAGTCCGGCGCGTCGTCGAGGTAGGAGTCGAGCTCCTCCAGTTCGCGTTCCTTCTCCAGGGCGAAAAGCTGGACGTGGCGGAACATGAGGTTGCGCACCATGCGGGTGAAGGCGCGGGTGTTGCCGGTCAGCGGACGGGATTCGTCGCCGCCGAACGCCGCCTCGCGAAGAGTCTCCTCGTCGACCGGTTTGTCGGGGTCGGCCATCTGCGCCCACTCGTCGACCAGCGAAGAGTCGACCTGCTGGATGAGTTCGCCGAGCCATTCAATGACATCGGCGAGCTCGTCGTTGGCGGCCTCCCGGGGCAGGGTGTGCCGGAGGGTGCGCCACGCATCGGTGAGGTAGCGCAACAGCACGCCTTCGGCGCGGGCGATGCCGTATTCGGAGACGACGTCGGAGAAGGTCATGCCCTTTTCCACCATCTCGCGGACGACGGACTTCGGCGACAGTTCGAACTCGCGCACCCACGGGTGGCCCTTGGCGTAGGTCTGGTACGCCTGCTCCAGCTCCTCGTCGAGGGGCTTGGGCCAGGTGATGTCCTCGACGATGTTCATCCGCTCGGTGTAGTCGACGCCCTCGGCCTTCAACGCCGCGATCTCCTCGCCGCGCGCGGCCTTCTGCTGCGCGGCAAGCAGCGGTCGGGGATCGTCGAGGATGGATTCGAACACGGAGATGACGTCGAGCGAGTAGTCCTCGGCCTCCGGGTCGAGCAGTTCGAGTGCGGCCAGGGCGAAGGGGGCCAGCGGCTGGTTGAGAGCGAAGTCGCGCTGCAGTTCCACGGTCAACCGCGGCCGGATGTCGTCGTCGCCGCCGGGCCCGGTGGTCTCCTCGACGATGCCGGCGGCGACCAGGCCCCGGTAGAGCTCGATGGCCGTGAGGATCGCCTGGTTCTGCTGGTGGCGGGTGTCATGGTTGCCGCGCAGCAGGTCTCGCATGTTGGCGTAGGTGTCGCCGCCGCGGGCGATGACGTTGAGCAGCATGCCGTTGCTCACCCGGAACCGGCTGGTCAGGGCCTCCGGCGGCTGCTCGACGAGCTTGTCGAACGTCTTCTCCGACCACGTCACCTCACCCTTGGGGGCGGCCTTGAGGCGGAGCTTCTTCATCTTCGCCTCGTCCTGTCCGGCGCGGCGGCGCAGCTTGAAGTTCTCGATCTCGTGGTCCGGGGCCTGCACGACGACGGTGCCCTCGGTGTCGTAGCCCGCCCGTCCGGCGCGGCCGGCGATCTGGTGGAACTCGCGGGATTTCAGGATGCGCTGGCGCGTGCCGTCGTACTTGACCAGGCCGGTCATCAGCACCGTGCGGATGGGCACGTTGATGCCCACGCCGAGGGTGTCGGTGCCGCAGATGACTTTGAGCAGCCCGGTCTGCGACAGCCGTTCGACCAGACGCCGGTACTTCGGCAGCATGCCTGCGTGGTGGACGCCGATTCCCCGGCGCACCAGTTTCGACAGCACGCGGCCGAAGGACGTCGTGAAGCGGAAGTCGCCGATCTCCTGGCGGATGCGTTCCTTCTCCTCCGCGTTGAGCAGCGTCAGGCCGGTGAGCGCCTGCGCCCGTTCGATGGCCTCGCGCTGCGAGAAATGCACGACGTAGATCGGCGCCTTGCCGTCGGCCAGCAGCTCGTCGAGGGTGTCGTGGACCGGGGTGTAAACGTAATGGAAGTCCAGCGGCACCGGGCGGGTGGTGCCGGTGACCAGCTCGACGTCGCGGCCGGTGCGTTCCTTCAGGTCGCGGCGGAACATGGACACGTCGCCGAGCGTGGCGGACATGAGCAGAAACTGCGCGCGGTGGAGAAGCAGCAGCGGCACCTGCCACGCCCAGCCGCGGTCGGGCTCGGCGTAGAAGTGGAACTCGTCCATGACCACCTGATCGATGCGCGCCTCCGGGCCCTCGCGCAGCGCGATGTTGGCGACGATTTCCGCGGTGGCGCAAATGATCGGGGCGCCGCCGTTGACGGTGGCGTCGCCGGTCATCATGCCGACGTTCTCCGCGCCGAACACCTCGCACAAGGCGAAGAACTTCTCGCTGACCAGCGCCTTGATCGGCGCGGTATAGAAGCTGCGCTGCCCGCGCGCCAGGGCGACGAAATGCGCGGCGATGGCCACCATCGACTTTCCCGAGCCCGTCGGCGTGGCCAGGATGACGTGGTCTCCTCCGGCCAGGGCCAGCGTCGCCTCCTCCTGCGCGGGGTAGAGCGTGATGCCCGTCTGCCTGGTCCAGGCGATGAAGGAGTCGACGATCGCGTCGTCGATCAGCGATTCGGGGACGTCGGCGAGGTCGGGGAGCATGGCGGAGAGGGACACGCCGTCCACACTATCCAATTGCCCGGATGGACAGGCCCGCCGTGGTTACATGTTCATATGCAAACTGGAAACGGATTCAGGCGCACGGTGGCGGCGCTGGTGGCGGCGGGAATGTTCACGGCGACGGCGGGGGCGGTGCTTCCCGGCACGGCTTCGGCAGGCGATGGCGGGGCTGATGCGGCCTCGCTTTACGACGAAGACCTCCCCATCGTCGAAGCGGCCCCCGGGACCGTGCTGTCGTCTCGACCCGCCCCGTCGCCGTCGGGAAGCATCGGCGGCGGAAGCTCGGCCAACGGCTCGGGCGGAGGGGAATCGGTGGAGTACACGGCGCGGATCTTCAGGTTCGCCACCCGCGACGGCGCCGGCCGCGGTCGCGAGGTCGGGGGAGTCGTCGCCGTGCCGGACGTGCCGTGGGAGCACGAGGGGCCGCGGCCGACGGTCGTCGTCGCACCGGGCACCGTCGGGCAGGCCGACAAGTGCGCGCCGTCGGCGACGTTCGGCGAAGAGGGCGGCGGACAGATCGACCAGGTCGAACCGCTGCTGGAGCAGGGTTTCCGCGTCGTGGTCACCGATTACATCGGGTTGGGTGCGCCGGGCGTGCACACCTACGTCAACCGCGTCGACCAGGGGCAGACGGTCCTCGACGCCGCCCGCGCTGGCCTTGCCATCGACGGCCTGCCCGCCGACTCGCCGATCGCGTTCTGGGGTTACTCGCAGGGCGGCGGCGCCACCGCATCGGCCGCCGAGCTGGCGCAGACCTACGCGCCGGAACTCAACGTCGTGGTCACCTTCGCCGGTGCCCCGACGGCCGACCTGTCGCAGGTGCTCACCCGCATCGACGGCAACCTGATCATGGGGGCCATCGGCTACGCGGTCAACGGGTTCCTCGCCGCCGAGCCGCACCTGCGCCCGCTCATGGACGACATCGCGTCGCCCTACGGCAAGCGGATCCTGTCGGAGCTGTCGGAGGACTGCATCGACGATTCCGTGGCGCGCGTCGGCCTGCACCGCACGAACTCGTGGACGGTCGACGGCCGCTCGCTGTCGGATCACTTCGCCGAGCACCCGGAAATCGTCGACGTCCTGGACGGCAACCGAATCGGCCGCCTGAAGCCGAATGCCCCGGTGCTGGTGCTCAACGGCCGCAACGACGACGTCATCCCGTTCGGGCAGGCCGAGCAGCTGGCCCGCGACTGGTGCGCCCAGGGCGCTGAGGTCACGTTCGTGCCCGCCGAGATTCCCCGCCTCGCACCGGGTCTGGGCATCGGCCACGCCGCGCCCATGATGACCGGCTCGGAGCTGGCCACCCATTACCTGGCGGCGGCGTTCGGCATCGCGCTGAAGGAAGCCTCCGTCAACGGTTCCTCCTCCGACATCGAGCTGCCGGGCGCCTGCCAGTTCTAGCCGGCAGCCGGTAACAGTCGGCCAATGTCGACGGCCGCCCCGAACCATCAGGTGATGGTCGGGGCGGCCGGCGATTCTAGAAGCGGAACCAGGGGCGGCGCGGTCGTCGGCCACCCGGGTTGTCGGGACCGTCGGAGTCATCGGAGTCGTCGGGGCCATTGGAGGCGTCGGAGTCGCTCGAGTCATCGGACTGCTCCGAATCGTGTGCGTCGCCCGAATCTGCGCCATCGAATCCGCGCACTTCGTCTTCCACGGCGTCATCGACCGAATCGGCGGGGGAGTCGGAGGCCTGCTCGTCGTCACGCGAAGGCTCGCCGATCTGCGACGCCAGGAACCGCTCGAACTCGGCGCCCAACTCATCGGCCGACGGCATGGTCCCGTCCTCCCGGACCAGCGGGTTCGACTCCAGCGTCGCGCGGCGGCGCTCCTCCTCGTCGTGCTGGCGCTCGAGCATGTGGACGATCCCGGCGACCTCCTCCGACTCCTGGGCCTGCGTGGCCAGCAGTTCGGCGACCTTGTCCGCCTCGCGTTCCAGGGCGGTCAGCGGAAAGTCCAGGTCACCGGCGTCGGCGACGGCCTCGAGCAGGCGCAACGCCGCCAACGGGTAGTCCGACGCCGCGACGTAATGCGGCACCTGGGCGGTGAAACCGCAGGTCTTGCGGCCGCGGCGGGTCAGCTCCAACTCGATGCGCAGGCTCGCCGCACCGGGCACCGTGACCCGCTGGCCCCACGTGCGGTGGCCGGACAGCAACTCGGGATCGTTGCCATGGGCGATGACGGTCAGCGGCCGCGTGTGCGGCACGGTCATCGGCGCCGAGTACAAGGACACGGTGCGCTGCACGTCGAAACGCTCCGCCAAGTCGGCGACCGCCTCGGAAAACGCGTCCCACCGCAGATCCGGCTCCGGGCCCGACAACAGCAGGAACGGCTTGCCCGCATTGTCGCGCACCACCTGCAGCGTCAGGTCCAAGTCGGCGCTTTCGGCGACCTCATCGCCCACCATGGTCACCGCCGGGCGGCGCGAACGGTAATCCACCAGTTCGTCGTTGTTGAAGTTCACCAGCGGCCGGTGGTCGAGCGCATCGGTGAGGTGACCTGCCGAACCCGCCACCGCCAGCCCCGCGTCGGCGTAACCCTGCAGGGCGATGACCATGGTCAGACCACCGTTTTTGGGCCCCACTTCCGGGGCGGGGAACTGCATTTCGTACATCTCGTGTCCCTCGTCCATGGTGTGCGCCTCCTTACTCACCGGTTCGGGTGAAACATCGTGCCACTGTCGGCAACTGAACCGTGCAACCACCGTTGCCCCGCAAATATTCCACAGGTCGGGTTTTCTCCACATTAGGCGGTTGCCGGACTGCTTTACGACGAGCCCCTCAGCGGCGCGTCACGCATCCTGCGGCCATGACCACACGAGGCCAAGACGCCGACCGGAATGCCCGCCCGCCGTACCCGATGGGGCCGACCATGAACCCCGCCGATGCCGTCGACATGCTGACCAACCTGCCCGGACTGCTGGGCTACCACCCGAGGGAATGCCTCGTGCTCGTCTTCGGCGACCGGTTCCTGTGCGAACCGGGGCCGGTGCTGGTGCGCGGCATCGACGGCGCGGACGTCGACGCCGTGCGGCTGGCGGCCGGCGAAATGGCCGCCGAAGGCCACGAGCGCGCCGACGTCTACGTGATTTCCGAAGCGTGGCCCGGCGGCGGTGACGGTGACTGCGGCGGTACGGATGACGGCCACGGCCTTCGTCGTCGGTGCGACGGAATCGTGGCGGCGCTGGAGGACTTCGACATCGACGTCGTGCAGTTCGCGGGAGTCGACGCCGTGTACGCCGGTGCGTCGGTGACCGATGCCGACGGGTACCTGCTCGGCGTCCTCGGCGACCCGGCGGCGTCCTGGGCCTCCGACAGGCTGCATTCGAGCGGGGAGGCCATCGCGGCGAACGTGGAATCGTTGCGGGAGCGGTTTCGCCCCGAACCCGCGGGTCTGCGGATCGCGGCGGGGGAGGCGCTGCGCCGCGCCGACGACGACGTCCGGGGGCTTCGGCGCGCCGGCGGTGGGTCCGGGGCGGAGGCGATGGAGCCGGTGCGCGAGCACCACCTCGAATGGTTGTCCCTCGTCGGCGCGGTCGACCGGGGCGACATCAGCGTCGACGATGCGCTGACCGAACCGATGCACCTGCGCACCCTGGCCCGGCCGTTGGTCAGCTTGTTGCTGCGCGACCTGACCATGTGCGAGATCCTCGGCGACGCCGAAGACACCGTCCGGGCGCTGTGGCTCGGCTGCGCCCGCATCTTCCGGGGAACGGCGCGGGCCAACGCCCTGGCCTGCTACGCCATCGACCGCCACGTCCACGGCAACGCCACCATCGCCCGGGCCGCACTCGACGCGGCGCTGCTCACCGACCCCGGGCATTCGCTGTCCCAGCTGCTCCTGGTCGCCATGACCTCGGGGCGGGGCGAGGAAGCCCTTCGGTCGATGCTGGAGGCCACCACCGCCATCCTCGGTGAGGTGCATCCGGAAGACGGCGAGTACTGGTCCGACGAAAAACTGTCGATCAGCGGCGGGCGGAATGCGCGCGGTCGCCGAGGGACTCGGTGAACTTCCACGCGTCGGAGACGATGGTCTTCAGATCCGTCAACTTCGGATCCCACCCCAACTCGGAAATGGCGCGGGCGGACGAGGCGATGAGGGTCGCCGGGTCTCCGCCGCGGCGCGGGGCATCCTCCGCCGGGATCGGGTGGCCGGTTACCTCGCGGCAGGTGTCGATGACCTGGCGGACCGAGTACCCGTCGCCGGAGCCGAGGTTGAAGATGCGGTGCGTGCCCGCCTCATTCGAGCCCAACGCCAGCAGGTGGGCGTCGGCGAGGTCCTTGACGTGGATGTAGTCGCGCACCGCAGTGCCGTCGGCCGTCGGCCAGTCGTTGCCGAAGACCATGATCTTGTCGCGGTGACCCAACGCCACCTGCAGCACCAGGGGGATGAGGTGCGTTTCCACGACGCGGTTTTCGCCGTGACCGTTCCACGCGCCGGCGACGTTGAAGTACCGCAGGCTCGTCGCCCCCAGCCCGTAGGCCCGGGCGTAGGAGGTGATGGCGTAGTCGATGGACAGCTTGGTCGCACCGTACGCGTTGGTCGGGGCGGTGGGCATGTCCTCGGTGATCGGCACCTGCGTCGGCTCGCCGTAGGTCGCGGCGGTGGAGGAGAACACCAGGTTGTTCGTGTTCGTGTCGCGCATCGCGTCGAGCAACGTCAGCGTGGTGCCGACGTTGCCGTGCCAGTACTCCGCCGGCACCTCCACGGATTCTCCGACCAGGGAACGCGCCGCGAAATGCAGCACCCCGTCGAATGCGCCGTCGGAAAGCACGTCGCCGATGACGTCGGCGACGTTGGCCTCGATGAACTCGGCGCCTTCGGGCACGCCGTCGCGATTGCCCGTCGACAGATCGTCGAGGACGGTCACCTCGTGGCCCTCGGACAGCAGGACGGCGGCGGTCACGCCCCCGACGTAGCCGGCACCACCCGTCACCAGGAGTTTCACTTGTCGTGCACCACCATCACCGCGTGGGAGAGCGTATCCGGGATGTCCAGCGAATGATCGCCACGCGCCAACGTCACACGCCCCGGATGGAGCTCGACCTCGGCTTCGGCGCCCGGCATGATGCCGGCGGTGTGAAGTCGCTTCATGTAGGTCGGCTCGACCTGAAGAATCTCGTTGATCTGCAGCACCGTCACGTGGTGCGGGCCGCCCTCGGGCAGCTCGGACAGGCGGACGGCGTCGGCCGGCAGGTCGGCCGCGGCAGTCGAGTCCAGTTCCTCCAGCCCCGGGATGGGGTTGCCGAACGGCGACACCGTGTGTTCGTCGAGGACGTCGAGCAGCTTGCGCTCGACCTCGTCGCTCATCACGTGCTCCCACCGGCAGGCCTCGTCGTGGACCTTGTCCCACTCCAGCCCGATGACGTCGGTGAGCAGGCGCTCCGCCAGCCGGTGCTTGCGCATAACCGCCGTCGCGCGGGCGCGGCCCTCCTCAGACAACTTCAAGCTGCGGTCCGGGGCGACCGACAGCAGGCCGTCGCGTTCCATGCGGGCCACCGTCTGGCTCACCGTCGGGCCGGACTGCTCCAGCCGCTCGGCGATTCGGGCACGCAGGGGGATGATGCCCTCTTCTTCGAGCTCGAAGACGGTGCGCAAATACATCTCCGTGGTGTCTACCAGGTCCTTCACTGCTGTCCTCCGGGGGCTCAAAACGTCTGCCCGCGCGCGTGCGCGGCGGCGCGCCGCGCCATCGACGTGGCGACGGGCGGCGCGAGTACTTCAACAATAACCGCAACCGGGGTTCGTTTGTTCCCGACAAAGCGGCGCGCCCCGTCACCGAGCGGATGCGGTGACGGGGCGGCGGATGTTCCCGCGGGGATCCCGGCGACCGGGAACTCCGGGGAGTCGGGGCTACTTGGCGTAGGCGCGCAGCTTGTCGGCGCGCTCGCCCTCGCGCAGCTTGGCCATGACCTCCCGCTCGATCTGGCGGACGCGCTCGCGGGACAGGCCGAAGTGGCGGCCGATCTGATCGAGGGTGCGGGGCAGACCGTCATCGAGGCCGTAGCGCAGCTTGATGACTTCCTGCTCGCGGATCTCCAGCGTCGACAGCACGCGGCGGACGTCATGGTGGCGCAGCGACGCGACGACGGCCTCCTCGGCGTCGGTGGCCTCCGAGTCCTCGATGAAGTCGCCCAGCGGCGCTTCTTCGTCGGTGCCCACCGGCATGTCCAGGCTCACCGGGTCGCGGGACTGGCGCAGCAGCATCTCGATCTTGGCCTCGGGGATGCCCGACTCCTCGGCCAGCTCCTCGTTGGTGGCCTCACGGCCCAGCTGCTGGTACAGCTCGCGCTTGATGCGGGAGATCTTGTTGACCTGCTCGACCAGGTGGACGGGCAGGCGGATGGTGCGCGACTGGTCGGCCATGCCGCGGGTGATGGCCTGGCGGATCCACCAGGTCGCGTACGTGGAGAACTTGAAGCCCTTGGTGTAGTCGAACTTCTCCATCGCGCGGATGAGGCCCAGGTTGCCTTCCTGGATGAGGTCCAGCAGCGGCATGCCGCGGCCGGTGTAGCGCTTGGCCAGCGACACCACCAGGCGCAGGTTCGCTTCCAGCAGGTGAGCGCGGGCGGCCTTGCCGTCCTTGGCGATGATCTTCGCGTCGCGCTTCTTGGCGCGGGTCATCTTCGCGCCGGTCTTCAGCAGGTGTTCGGCGTAAACGCCGGCTTCAATGCGCTTGGAGAGTTCGACCTCTTCCTCCGCACTGAGCAAGGCCGTCTTGCCGATTCCGTTGAGGTACACGCGAACCAGATCCGCGGAAGGGTTGTTGTTGTTCCCGCTGCGGCGCCCGGCATCTCGCTCCCGGGTTTCGCGTTCGTCAGTTCGGACATCGGCACTAGTCATGTGATCCGGCCTTTCCTTGGGAAGTCGACGATCTCAACCGGTTCAACGGCCCGGCGCCTCGGTTTGTTCCCGCCGCGGCATATCGGTGACGAGTCGAATGGGGGATTTCGGGTCGACCTTTGTGTTTCTTCGGCAAAACTGCAGGTGAAGTGCGTCACGTCGCCGATTTCGCACTACCGGGAAGCGTTCCACGTCGTCTTTTGGTGCCCCATTTCGGGGGAGGGGCAATGCTTTACGACGGTGACACCTGGGAGCCGTTCAGTGTGCCGGCGCCAGGCTCGACGGGTGTCGGATCAACATTCCACGAGCACGGTAAAGGGACCGGAGTTGACCGACTCGACGTCCATCATCGCCCCGAACCGTCCCTCGGCGACCTCGAGGCCGCGTTCGCGCAGTCGGCCGACGATCTTCGCGATGACCGGCTCGGCCACCTCACCCGGTGCGGCGTCGGTCCACGACGGTCTGCGGCCCTTCTTCGTCGCGCCCATGAGCGTGAACTGGCTGACCACCAGAACCGGAGCGCCCACGTCGACGGCCGACTTCTCGCCGTCGAGGATGCGCAATTCGGCGATCTTGCGCGCCATCGTCTCCCACGCGTCCGGATCGTCGTCCCGCCCGACGCCGACGAGGGCGAGCAGCCCGCCGGTGTCGCCGCCGTCGATTTCCCCGACGATTTCTCCGTCGACGCGCACCGCCGCACGCGTCACCCTGGTCACGACCGCCTTCATGTGTTCGCCGTCTCCTTCTCGTTGGTCTCGATCGGCTGGTTGGTCTCGTTCGACGTGTTTGTGGCCGCGTCAGGCGCGTCGGCTACTGGTCGTGGGCGTCGGCGTCGTCAAGCAACTCGGCCGGCAACAGCAGCCCATGCCGGACCAGGTCGACGACGACGGGGACGAGCGCCTCCTTGACGTCGTCGAGGCCGTCTTCCGGAAGCGCGCCGAGCATGGCCATGACGTCGAGGACGGTGGCCAGCGGCGCGTCCGGGGTGATCGCGGACAGGATGCGCACGACGGCGTCGTCGGTGTCATGGCTCCACCGCGGCCCGTCGGTGCGCGTGATGCGCAGGGCGGCGGGGGAGAAGCCCTGCTCCGGATCGGCCTCGGTGCCGGCCAGCTCGACGCGCTCGACGGCCACGCCCGGTCGGACCCGGTACCGGGCGCCGAGAATGTCCCCGGCGTTTCGGTCGCGCAGCCAGGCGGTGCGCAGCAACCACTCGGCGGCCTCGTCGCGGAAGGGCCCGCCCAATGGCTGCGGCATGTCCTCGCACGTGATCGACGACTGGCCATCGACGCGCTGCAGCGTGATGTAGCCGAAACCGATGCCCACGACGTCGTTGGCGGCGAAATGGTCGAGCCACCGGCGCGTCTTCGCCCGGCCCTCGGCGTTGCGCGGGTCGATGGACTCGTCGCGAAGCCACGTGCCCACGTAGGCGGCCGGGTCGACGACGTCGCGCTGGATGATCCACGCCTCGACGCCCTCCTTCGGCAACCACGACGCCACGCGAGAGGCCCAATCCGCCCCATCGCCGGAATCGACGTGCGCCCACGCGCCCAGCAGATGCGCGGTGCCGTCGGGCTCGAGGCGATCCGGCACCTCGCGCAACATCAACTCGGTGGCGCCGTCGAGGTCGAGACCGGAGTCGCGGTAGACGTGGCCGACCTCCGGCACGCCGACGACGAACGGCGGGTTGGCGACGATGCGGTCGAAACGGCGACCCGCCACCGGCTGGAACCACGAGCCGACCAGAACCTCCGAGGAGTCGGCCAGACCCGCCGCGGCCAGCGTCGCCTCCGCGAACAGGCACGCCCTGGGGTGGACGTCGGTGGCCGTGATGGAACCGGCGCCATGCTGTCCGAGCGCCTGCACCCCGCATCCGGCCCCCAGATCCAGGGCGGAGCCGACGGGATCCATCGGCGTGATGTCCAACAGGGACCGCGATGCCCGGCCCACCCCCAGAACGTGGTCCGGGCCGGGAACATGATCGGTCATGGAGGCGTCGCGGTCGGAGAAGACCAGCCGCTCCACGCCGTCGACCTCCACGGGGCGCACATCGATGGCCGCGGCATGACGGGGACGTTGCGCCGCGTCTCCAACGTTGCGCAGCACTCCGCAGCGAATGCAGTCGGCGACGAGTTCTTCACCCAGCCACGGCACCAGGTCCACGGCATCTCCCACGATGAACGCGGAGACGACCGCGGCCAGCCCCGGCCGGTCCAACGCGAGATCGATCTTGCACACCACCGCCTCCGGTTCGCCCCGGTCGAGGGCGGCCAGGCCGTCGTCGTCAAGCAACTGACGCAGGCCGGACACCCCGTAGCCCAGGTCGCGCAACGCATCGGCCAAGCGCGGGGCGAGGGCCGGCAGCCCGGCAAGCTCCTCGTCCGAGGGCGGGGTCACGATCGGATCGGTGGTCACTTGTTGCGGTTCTCCCGTGATTCGGTGGTTGGGTTCTGGTCGGCGTCGGCCGGGTCATCTGCGTCCGCGTCATCGTCTTCCATGTCGATGATCATCGACGGATCGAAACCCCCGTAGGGGCCGACGTCGACCTCGTCGCCGCGAACGGCCGGCAGATTCACGTCGCGCGGATCGGCGTCGGAATCGCTGGTGGCACCGGACCCACCGGCGGTCAGGGCGTGGGAGGGGCCGTCGGAAAGCCGGGCCAGCCGTTCCCGCTGCGCCTCCTCCCACCGGCGATTCTGCTCGCGCACGACGCCCGGCTTGTACACCCGCGGCGACCGCTTGTCCGCCGGCTCACCCACGCCATTGGCGATGACCACAGCAATCCACGGCATCGGCACCGACAACACGGTGAGAATCGCCGCCAACCACGCCAGGTCCCACCACAGGAACGCTGCGGCGGCCAGCAACAGCAACGGAATGCGCGACCACTGCAACACCGCGTAGGTGTGCCGACGGTAGTTGTAGTTGCGAATGCGGGACTGCCGCGCGTCCGTGATCAGCACCGCTTCGGGGCCGCGCCTGCCCCGGCGGTTCGTCCGCCGATTCGCCATGGCCACAACGGTACTCGCCGCGCAAACTCCCGCAGTGCCGGGCGGGTTCCGGGGCCGGGCGCCTGCCGATCCGGCCGATGGTGCACAATCGGGAACCGTGAGCACGCCCCTGAAGACCACGAAGACCATCGAACGGACCGACACCCGCGTCGACGAGACGACGCGCGACGACACCCCGAAGTTCTTCCATTACGTCAAGAAGGACCGGATCGTCGACTCCGCCGTGTCGGGCAGCTACGTCGTCGCCCTGTGCGGCGAAACGTTCCCGGTGACCAAGTCGGCCAAGCCCGGCTCGCCGGTGTGCCCGGACTGCGAGCGGATCTACAAGACCCTCCGCCGCAAGTGAGCGGGCTGCGCAAATGGCAGCAGGAGGCGCTGGACAAGTACCTGTCCACCAACCCGCGTGACTTCCTGGCGGTGGCGACCCCCGGCGCGGGCAAGACGACCTTCGCGCTGCGCATCGCCGCCGAGCTGCTGGCCCGCCGCATCGTCGAGCGGGTGATCGTCGTCGTGCCCACCGAGCATCTGAAGGTGCAGTGGGCGGAGTCGGCGGCGCGGTCGGGCATCGCCCTGGACCCGGCGTTCACCAACGCCAAGGGTGTGGTCAACCCGGCCTACCACGGCATCGTGGTGACGTACGCCCAGGTGGCGGTGCACCCGTTCAAGCACCGCGCCGTCGCGGATGCGCGGCCGACGCTGGTGATCCTCGATGAGGTCCACCACGGCGGCGACGCGAAGAGCTGGGGCGACGGCATCGCCGAGGCGTACGGGGGCGCGGAGCGTCGCCTGTGCCTGACGGGTACGCCGTTTCGTTCCGACGACGCCGCGATTCCGTTCGTGCGGTACGCCGAAGACGGCGAGGGGCACCTGAAGTCCGTCGCCGACCACGTCTACGGGTACGCCGATGCGTTGCGTGACGGGGTCGTTCGCCCGGTGGTGTTCCTGGCGTATTCGGGCGAGGCCCGGTGGCGGGATTCGGCCGGCGAGGAGTTCGCGGCGCGGCTGGGCACGATCATGAGCCCGGAGGAGACGACCCGGGCGTGGCGCACGGCGCTGGACCCGGGCGGCGATTGGATTCCGTCGGTGCTGCGGGCCGCGCACACGCGGTTGCTGCAGATGCGCAAGCACATTCCGGATGCCGGCGGGTTGGTCATCGCCACGGATGCGACGACCGCGCGCGCCTACAAGCGGGTGCTGGAGCAGCTCAGTTCCACTCCGGTGGCGTTGGTGCTTTCCGACGAACCGGGTTCGTCGGAGCGGATCCAGACGTTCTCCGATTCCACCGACGAGTGGATGGTCGCGGTGCGCATGGTGTCCGAGGGCGTCGACGTGCCCCGGTTGGCGGTGGGCGTGTATGCGACCAGTTCGTCGACGCCGCTGTTTTTCGCGCAGGCCATCGGCCGGTTCGTTCGTTCGCGCCGCCCCGGCGAGACCGCGTCGGTGTTCCTGCCGTCGGTGCCGGTGTTGTTGGATTTGGCGTCGCAGATGGAGGTCCAGCGCAACCATGTGTTGGGCAAGCCGCACCGTCCGAGCGAGGGCTGGGACGATGACCTGGTCGCCGAGGCCAACCGCACCCGCAACGAGCCCGATGAGCTGCCGGCCTACGAGTCGTTGGGGGCCGACGCGGAGCTCGACTATCTCATCTACGACGGTTCCTCCTACGGCACGGCCACAATGGCCGGTTCGGAGGAGGAGGCCGATTACCTGGGCTTGCCGGGGCTTCTCGACGCGGAGTCGATGCGCACTCTGCTGCGGAAGCGCCAGGAGGAGCAGTTGAAGGCGTCGACGGCGAAGGCCGAGCACGAACGGAAGACGGGTGAGCTCGACGCGGCGGAAGCGAAGCCCGAGTCCGGTGGCGCGCCGGAGGTGCCCATGCCCCGGCCGGGCGGGGTGGCCAGCGACGTGATCCCGAAGTTGCGCAAGGAGCTCAACACCCTCGTCGCCATGACGGCGGCGCGCACGGGCCGCAAGCACGGGCAGATCCACAACGAGGTGCGCCGCAACTGCGGTGGCCCGCCGACCGCCCTGTGCACGGAGCAGCAGTTGCGCGACCGCATCGGTTACCTGCGCAACTGGTGATGACGCCCGGCGCGCCGGGCCGGGTGGGGTACCGTTGGCACCCGCAGGAGAATGAGCCGCAGGAGTCAACCACCGCAGGAAGGAATCCCGATGTCGCGACCCGATAACGCCGGATACGACCCGTTCGACACGCCGCAGCCCGGGCAGGGCAACGGTTTCGGGCAGGGGCAGGGGCAGGGATTCCCGGGCGCCCAGGGCTTCGACGCCGGTGCCGGCTACCAGGGCAGCTACGACTATTCGTCGAACAATCCGTACCAGGCGCCCGTCGGTCAGCCGATGGCGCCGATGGCCTCGACGGCTCCGGCGGTGTCGACGGGTACGGGCCTGGCGGTCACGGCGCTGATCCTTGGTTTGCTCTCCATCCCGCTGGCGCCCGTGATTTTCGGCGGTGTGCTGGCCATCGCGGCGATCGTCTTCGCCATCTTCGCCCTGCGCGCCGCGTCGAAGGCCCGCAAGCTCGGGCCGGTGCAGACCGGCGGCACCACGGCGATGTCGATAATCGGCATCCTCTTCTCGCTCGTCGGGTTGTTCATCGCCGCCTTCATGCTCTGGGCGGTGTGGCTGGGCACCGACGCGGTCTCGGGGTGCGAGCACCTCATCGACGACCCTGATGCGTTCGATGCGTGCGTCGAGGACGAGATCTTCGACCGCCTCGGACTGAACTGATCCTTCCCCGTCTGACCTTTCGACCAACAGGAGCACCACCGCAATGAGCAATCTCGCCACCGACGGATACGGGCCCGACGGCATCGACGGTTCGTCCGTCGGTCGCCAGCTCGGACTCATTTCCCTGGTCACGGGTCTCGGCGGGCTCATCACGTCGGCGTTCATCATCGGTGCGCCGGTGGGCGCGGTCGCGGTGATTCTCGGGCTCATCGCGATCGTGAAGTCCATCCGCGCGCACAAGCGCATCGAGGCCGCCGGCCGCGAACCCCGCACGGGCGGCGCGTTCGGCATGGGCCTCATCGGAGTCATCACCGGCGCACTGGCCATCGCCATTTCGTTGGCGCTGATCGTCGCCGCGCAAAACGTCATCGAAGAAGCCGACGAAAAGTGCGGCCACCTGGGCAACACCACACCGGAGTACCTCGAGTGCGTGCGCGATAACGTCGGACGGTAGCGGACGATGGAGCGAATCCTGGCGCCGGACGTGGCGCGCGGCTTCATGCTGCTGGGCATCGCCGTGGCCAATGCGGTGACGGCGTGGCTGATGATGGGCTCGCCGTCGACGGGGGACGAGCGCTCCCTGCCCACCGACGAATTCGTCATCGTGCTCAACGACGTCCTCGTGCACACCCGCGGGCTGCCGATGTTCGCGACGCTGTTCGGCTACGGCATCGGCATGCTGGTCATGCGCGAGTACCGGCGCTGCGCCCCGTGGCCTGCGGCGCGGGCGCTGTTGTTGAAGAGGTACGGGTGGTTGGCGCTGTTCGGAGTCATCCACGCGATCTTTCTTTTCTTCGGCGACATTCTGCTCCTGTACTCGCTGTTGGGGCTCATCGTCACGTTCCTCGTGCCGCTGAAGAACAGGACGCTGCTGTGGATCGCCGGCGTGCTCGGCGTGGTGTCCATCGGGATCAGTTTCCTCACCGCCGGAATGAACGGTGACATCGAAGACGCCGTGTTCTCCGGCGCCGACGACACCTTGCTGCCCTTCATGGGCGAAGGCTTCGTGGGCCAACAGCTCGTCGTCGGCGTCATCGCCGTCGTGTCCTCGCCTTTCGTCATTGCGATCGCCGGGCCGCAGCTGATGGCGCTGATGCTCGTCGGTCTCGTCGCCGCCCGGATGCGGGTGCTGGAGGAATCGGCCGCTCACGTTCGGCTGCTGTCCATCGTCGCCGCCTTCGGCATCACCGCCGCAGTGGTCACCGGTGTGCCGGCGGGACTGGACACGCTCGGGGTCGTCGACGCGGCCTGGACGCAGGGGCTCAGCGACGCCGCCGGCCTGTTCGCCGGTCCGGGGCTCGTCGCCCTCATCGCGCTGGTGTGCCTGCCGACGCAGCGCCGCATCCGCGAGGCCGCCGCCCGGGGCGACACCCTCGCGCCGCCGTTGCCCCTGGGCATGTTGCAGGCGCTGGGCCAGCGGTCCATGTCCGGCTACGTCACCCAGTCGGTGTTGTTCCTCGTGCTCGCCGGATCGTGGAGCCTGGACCTGTTCACCGATGAGTCGGTGACCATCATCTGCCTGTGGGCCACCGGCGTGTGGCTGTTCACCCTCATCGCCGCATGGCTGCTGGCCAAGGCGGACAAGCCCGGGCCGCTGGAGGCCGTCCACCGGCGCCTGACCTACGGGTCGAAGAACGGAAAGGGCGGGCGTCGCCAAGCAATGCCGCCCATGCCGGGACCGCACGCCGGAGGAGCGCCGGGCGCGGCAACACCCTGATTCGGGGGCACCCTCGGGCGGTGATAGGCCACGGTTGTCAATGCGATATTGTGGGTTTGTACCACGTTCATCCGGCGCCGTGACGGACTACACCGATCGAACGGCGGCGCCCGTGCAGAGGGAGCGACGTCACGATGTCGACCGCACACCCAACCGGACGGACCTCGGCCAGCGCGGCCGCGGAGTTGTCACCGGGCCAGCAGGATCGGGGCGACGGCCCCCGCGAACTATTCCGCAAAAGATTCGGACTGATCACGGGCGTGGTCCTCGCCCTGGCGGTGTACTACTTCATGCCGTCGGATCTCGACCACATGCTGCGCGGCACCGCGGCGATCGCCGTGCTCATGGCCGCGTGGTGGATGTCGGAGGCCATCCCGATCACCGTCACGGCGCTGCTGCCGCTGGTGCTGTTCCCGGCGCTGGGGATTGCGAAGATCGGCGACTTTTCGGGGCAGTACACCGCCCCGACGATCTTCCTGTTCATGGGCGGGTTCCTGCTGGCCCTGGGCATGCAGCGGTGGAACCTGCACAAGCGCGTGGCGCTGTGGGTGCTGGTGGCCATGGGGTCGTCGCCGAAGATGCTGATCCTGGGCTTCATGATCGCCACCGGCTTCCTGTCGATGTGGGTGTCCAACACCGCCACCGCCGTGATGATGCTGCCCATCGGCGTGTCCGTCCTGTCGCTCATCGTGGGCATGCTCCGGGATGAGGCGAAGGCGGCGAAGGAGGGGGCCCCGTCCCGCACGGGCGGTTACCGGGACGCGTCGCTGTCCGAAGGCGAGGCCGAGATCCTCGAGGCCGACGGCGACGCCGTGGCCGACGAGGCGGGGGAGCAGCAGTACGAGCACTCCACCGACCCGGAGCCGCAGTCGAACTTCGGCATCGCGTTGATGCTGGGCATCGCGTACGCGGCGTCGATCGGTTCGCTGGGCACGATCATCGGCACTCCGCCGAACGCGATGTTGGCGGCGTACATGGCCGAGCAGGGCGTGAACATCGGCTTCGGCCAGTGGATGCTGCTCGGTGTGCCGGTGGCCGTGGTGCTGATGGCGGCGGCGTGGTTCGTGCTGACGAACGTGATCTTCAAGCCGGAGATCGACCACATTCCCGGTGGCCGCGCCCTGATGCGCGAGGAGTTGGGCAAGCTCGGCGGCATGTCGCAGGGCGAGCGTCGCGTGCTGATGGTGTTCTTCGTCGCCGCGGCGGCGTGGGTGTTCGTGCCCGTGCTGTGGCCGGAGACGATGATCGCCGACGCCGTCATCGCCATGGCGGTCGGCATCGCGCTGTTCATCATTCCGGGCGGGCCGAACGGCGTGAAGCTGCTGCGGTGGGAGGACGCCCTGGAGTTGCCGTGGGGCGTGCTGTTGCTGTTCGGCGGCGGCCTCGCGTTGTCGAAGCAGTTCACCGAGTCGGGCCTGTCGGACTGGATCGGCGACCAGATGTCGAGCCTCGGGTTCCTGCCGATTGCCCTGTTGGTCGTCGCGGTGGGCCTGGTGGTGCTGGTGCTGACGGAGTTCACGTCGAACACGGCGACGGCTGCGACGTTCCTGCCGTTGGTTGGTGCGATGGCCATTGGTCTGGGCATCGATCAGATGCTGCTGGCGGTGCCGGTGGCGTTGGCTGCGACGTCGGCGTTCATGATGCCGGTGGCCACCCCGCCGAACGCCATCGCGTACGGCTCGGGTTACGTGTCGATGGGCAACATGGTTCGCGCCGGCATTTGGCTCAACATCATCGCCCTGGTGGTCGTTTCCGCGGCGGCCATGACGTTGTTGGGCTGGGTGTTCGGGGTCGTGTACTAGAGGTCCCGGCCAGAAGGTCCGGCATGGGCCCTGAGCAGGGCCGTTGCGTGACGACGAGGCGGCGCACCGGTGGGGCGGTGCGCCGCCTTTGGCATGGTCGGGTCGTGATCGCCGGGTGATGTGCTTCTCAAGCCGATCTGCCGGCGACGAAAGGTGCGCCTGGCCCGGAACTGGCTGGGATTATTGCAAAATGGGGGGCCAATTCAAAGTCATGTCTAATGAGTTGTGGAACTCATCTGCGGGGGCACCCGAACGGCGCTCTTTAAGTATCAAATTAAATAACGCTTTCGTAAGATTCAGTAGTCCGTCAAGAATTGACCGCCGGAAGGAAGCTAGTATGAAGAAGATCACTCGCCGCGTCGCGTCCGTGGGTGTCGCGACGTCGATGCTCGTGTCGGGGGCGGCGATCGCCGCGCCGACTGCTGGAGCGCAGGCGCAGTCCGGCCTGGACATCGCCGCCATCGTCATCGGGGGTTCGTCGGCTCTCGGTTCCTCCGCTCTGGGCTCCTCGGCGCTGGGTTCGTCCGCCGCTGGGTCCTCGGCGCTGGGTTCGTCGGCCCTGGGTTCGTCTGCGGTTGACTCCAGTGCCGCCGGCTCCGCTGCCCTGGGTTCCGCTTCGCTGGGCTCCGCCAACCTGGACACGCCGGGCATTGAGGTTCCGGAGCTCCCGGTGCCAGAGAAGCCCGAGGCTCCGGCCGAGGAGGAGGCCCCGGCTCCGGAGAAGCCGGAGGCCGAAGACAAGGCTGCCGAGGAGACCAAGCCGGCTCCCGCCGAGATCAACAAGGCCGCCGAGGCTCCCTCCGGCCTGGCTCAGACCGGTGTCGAGGCGTGGATGTTCCTCCTGGCTGGTGGTCTCGCCGCCATGCTCGGTGCTGCTCTGATCGTCCTCCGCAAGTTCGCGAAGTAGCTTCCTGCGGGCATTTGCTTTTGTGACGGCATCGATCTAGAGAAAGAATCACGAAATTCAATGACCAAGCGATCCGTGTGCAAGCGGGCACTGTCGGTGGTTGGCGTCGCCGGACTGGTGGTTGCCTCTGCATTTGTCGCCCCTCACGCCATGGCGTCTCCTGCGGGCAATTACGTCGCGTTCGGTGACTCGTACCCCGCTGACGCGGGGCAGATGTCTCCCGTGGAGGTGGGGGCCGGCGGCTGTGCGCAGTCGGTGCGCAACATCTCCCGGCTCGTGGCGAACCAGGTTGACCTGGAACTGAGGGACTACACCTGCAACGGAACGGTGGTGTTTACTCCAACACCGAAGTACCTGAACAATCAGGTCGACGCTGCTGTCAGGTCCGGAGCCCTGGATTCGGACACCAAATTGGTCACGCTGCTCGCCGGGGCCAATGACGCCTTCCAGGCATCGTGGACGCCCACGGCGTTCCAAGATGAGATGTTCCACACGGCCATGGTGATGGCGGTGGAAAAGGTCCAGCAGGCTGCGCCCAACGCGAAGATCATGATCGTCGGTTATCCGGAATTCACTTCCCGGGATGGTTCGCATTACGGATGTCCGGTGAACGTATTCGGGTTTGCTCCTCAGGTGTCGATGCCGATGGTCAACGCTGCGGAGAATGCCGTGCAGAACAGGCAGGTGAGGGCGGCAGCCGAAACGGGCGTGATGTTCCTCAATATGAAGGATCGCTCCAACGTTGAGGCGGGAATGTGCGCGCCGGATGGCGAACGCAACGTTTCTGCGGTCATCGATTCCGATGTGTACCAGTACAACATGGGAAATCACTTGACCTTCAAGGGTAGTGGCGTGTTCGCGGACGCAATTGCCGAGGCGTATAGGGGCTAGCCTTACGTAGGGTGCGCTAGTGGTTCGCCTCACCCACTTAATGCCCCCGTTATGGTTACGTGATACCCCCGTTAAGGTATGGTAATCATCACATAATCGTTTTATAAAAGGTCTGTGTGGTAATTTTACCGAGTCCATTGGGAATTGACCTCTGAAAGGAATTCAACATGAAAAAGTTTGGCCGCCGGGCTCTTGCCGCAGGTGTTGCGGCGTCGATGCTGCTGGCGATGGCGCCCTCGGAGGCGTCGGCGGTAAGTGACTCCCGACGTCTGCCCATCATCATCGGTGGCGTCGTGGCCGGTTCGGCCGCGCTGGGTTCGTCTGCATCCTCTTCTGGTTCGTCGTCTCTCGGCTCTTCCGCGCTCGGCTCGTCGGCGCTGGGCTCCTCTGCTTTGGGATCGTCGGCCGTCGGCTCCTCCGCTGCCGGGTCTGCTGCGGGCTCGTCCGCCCTGGGTTCGTCTGCTCTCGGTTCGTCCGGCCTGGATACCCCGGGCATTGAGCTGCCGACCCCCGAGGTCCCCGAGGTCCCGGCTCCGGAGGCCCCCGAGGCTCCGGCCGAGGAGGAGACCCCGGCTCCGGAGAAGCCGGAGGCCGACGGCAAGGGTGCCGATGAGACCAAGCCGGCTCCCGCCGAGATCAACAAGGCTGCCGACGCTCCGTCCGGTCTGGCCCAGACCGGTGTTGAGGCCTGGATGTTCCTGCTGGGTGGTGGCCTGATCGCCATGCTCGGCGCCGCCCTGATCGCGGTTCGCAAGTTCGCCAACTGACGGCCGCTCTGCGGTTGAGCCAACCGCCGCATTGCGGCGGGATCAGCGGCCGCACCGCGACGCAAAAACATCGCGCCCATCACCAACCGGTGATGGGCGCGATGTTGCTTCGTACGCGTAGGGGCGGGGGAGTGCCGCCCTATTCCAGGTAGTCGCGCAGCACCTGCGAACGCGACGGGTGGCGCAGCTTCGACATCGTCTTCGACTCGATCTGACGGATACGCTCACGGGTGACGCCGTAGACCTGGCCGATTTCGTCGAGGGTGCGCGGCATGCCGTCGGTCAGGCCGAAACGCAGGCGCACCACGCCGGCTTCGCGCTCCGACAGGGTCTCCAACACGTCGCCGAGCTGATCCTGCAGGAGGGTGAAGCTCACCGCGTCGACGGCGATGACCGCCTCGGAGTCCTCGATGAAGTCACCGAGCTGGCTGTCGCCTTCGTCGCCGATGGTCTGGTCCAGGGAAATCGGCTCACGGGCGTACTGCTGGATTTCGAGGACCTTCTCCTCGGTGATGTCCATCTCCTTGGCCAGTTCCTCCGGGGTGGGCTCGCGGCCAAGGTCCTGCAGCAGCTCGCGCTGGATGCGGCCGAGCTTGTTGATGACCTCCACCATGTGCACCGGAATGCGAATGGTGCGCGCCTGGTCGGCCATCGCGCGGGTGATCGCCTGACGAATCCACCACGTGGCGTAGGTGGAGAACTTGTAGCCCTTGGAGTAGTCGAACTTCTCCACCGCGCGGATCAGACCGAGGTTGCCTTCCTGGATGAGGTCCAGGAACGCCATGCCGCGGCCGGTGTACCGCTTGGCCAGCGACACCACCAGACGCAGGTTCGCCTCCAACAGGTGGTTCTTGGCGCGCTGCCCGTCGCGGGAAATCTCCCGCAGATCGCGGCGCAGAACATGGGCGAGGCGTTCGCCGGACTCCTTGGCCTGATCGATCTTGTACTGGGCGTACAGGCCGGCCTCGATGCGCTTGGCCAGCGAGACTTCTTCCTCCGCCGTCAGCAGCGCGACCTTGCCGATCTGCTTCAGGTACGCGCGCACCGAGTCGGCCGATGCGGTCAGCTCGGCGTCCTTGCGGGCCTGGCGCAGCGCGGCGGACTCGTCTTCGTTCCACACCTCGTCGACGGTGTCCGACTCTTCCTCGGTGTCGTCGTCGGAGTCGTCGCCCTCGTCGAGCTCGGGGTCGAACTCGCCGTCGATCGACAGGTCGGAGTCGTCCTCCTCGAGCTCTTCGTCCTCGAGGGCTTCGGCGGCCAACTTGTCCTTCGCGGCCGCGCTGGTGGCCTTGGCTGCGGTCTTTTTCGCCGCCGTCTTCTTCGCCGCGGTCTTGCGCGCGGTGGCCTTCTTCGCCGTGGTCTTCTTGGCGGCCGTCTTCTTCGCCGCGGCCTTCTTCGTGGTCTTCTTCGCCGTCGTCTTCTTGGCGGGCGCCTTCTTCGCCACCTTCTTGGCCGGTGCCGCGGTTGCGGTGGTCTCCGCCTCGCTTGACGACGCCTCCGTGGCGGCAGTCGCCGCAGTGGCCGGAGCCGCCTTCTTCGCGGCGGTCTTCTTCACCGCCGTCTTTTTGACCGCGCTCTTCTTCGCGGCGGTCTTCTTGGCCGCCGTCTTCTTCACGGCCTTCTTGATCGCCTTCTTCACGGCCTTCTTGGCCGGGGCGGGCGAGTCGGCGGAGCCGCCCGCAGTGCCCTGGCCGTTCGGCTGCTCGGATTCTTTGGCTGTCACGAAA
Source organism: Corynebacterium sp. HMSC11E11 (assembly GCF_001807025.1). NCBI lineage: Bacteria > Bacillati > Actinomycetota > Actinomycetes > Mycobacteriales > Corynebacteriaceae > Corynebacterium > Corynebacterium sp. HMSC11E11. Next base: position 47,321 of record NZ_KV787127.1, read on the forward strand.
GCCCTTTCACGATGATGTCGATTGCCGCCGGCGAGCCGGACTGAACCGGTGCGCGGCCCCGATGATCCCTGACCCGGTCACCGGGGGACGGGGCGCCCGATGAGCGCCACCGCCGGACAAATGTCTGCAATGTCGATGTTTCGTGCCACGAATCTCGGTTGCCGTATCGCGGGTGCCGGCCCTGCCGCCCCGCCTTAGTCATGTTCAACCGTCCGTGAATCAACTCCCCAGTGTAACCCAATGGGGACGATCACCTCGGCGTCCCCCCGTGCGGGGTTGCCTTGGCAATGCATGAATCGGTCATCGGGACCCGCCTCAACGAGGGGAGACGAGCCCCGAAACTATTACGGCAGCAGTCCGGTGGCCGCCGCCAACGCGGCACCTGCGATACCGGCGTTGTTGTGCAACTTCGCGGGAACCACCGGGGTGCGGCACTCCAGCAGCGGCACCCACTTCTCGTGCTTTCGGCTGATTCCGCCGCCGACGACGAAAAGATTCGGCCAGAACAACGCCTCGTAGGTCCGCAGCACCTTGGACACGCGCTTGGTCCACTTCTTGTAGCTGAGTTCCTCGCGCTCCTTCACCGCCGCCGATGCCATGTGCTCGGCTTCGGTGTCGCCGATGTACAGGTGGCCCAACTCGGAATTGGGGTACAGCAGGCCGTCGTGAAGCAACGCCGAACCGATGCCGGTGCCGAAGGTCAGCAAAATCACCGACCCCCGCCGGGCCTCCTCGTTGCCGAAGCGAACCTCCGCAAGACCCGCGGCATCGGCGTCGTTGAGCACGTGCGCCGGATTGTCGGGCAGGTGCTCGGCGAACAACTCGCGGCAATCCGTGTCCACCCACGACTTGTCGATGTTCGCCGCCAACAGCGCCGTCTGGTCCCGCACCACCGACGGCAACGTCACACCCACCGGGCCCTCCCACCCGGCGATGCGCACGATCTCCGCGACGGTTTCCGCCACCGCATCCGGAGTCGCCGGCTTCGGGGTGAAGATCTTGATCCGATCGCCGACCAGCTCGCCCGTGTCCAGGTCGACGACACCTCCCTTGATGCCGGAACCGCCCACGTCCACGCCAAAACCGATGTTGTCTGCCATATGACCGATTGTACGAAAACGAGCACAATGGGCCCATGACCGTCAACGACCCCGAAGCCGCCCACACCTCCGACTACGCCGACGCTCCGGCCGATCTGCGGGCCATGGCCGTACTGTTGGCCTCGGCGGCAGCCGACCACATCCGGGTTCGGCGACGGGAATTGGGCGTCGGCGGTGGTCGGGCCGAGGGGACCGACGTCAAGTCCAGCCGCGTCGATCCGGTCACGGTCGTCGACCGGGAATCCGAGAACCTCATCCGCCGTCTCGTCGCGTCGCTGCGCCCCGGCGACGTCGTTTTCGGCGAGGAGGCCGGCGGCGCCGGAGCCCGTGCCGAGGGCGTGCGGTGGATCGTCGACCCCATCGACGGCACCGTCAATTTCCTCTACGGCATCCCCGCCTACGGCGTGAGCATCGCCTGCGAGAAGGACGGCCGCATCGTCGCCGGCGCCGTGGCCGACGTGGCGGGAAGCCGCATCTTCCATGCCGCAAAGGGAGGGGGAGCGGTCATGCGCGACGCGTCCGGGCGCGAGGAGCCGCTGTCCTGTTCCGCCCCGACGGACCTCGGCGTCAGCCTCGTCGCCACCGGCTTCGCGTACGCGGCGCAGCGCAGGGCCGCGCAGGGTGGCCTCATCGCCGATTTGCTTGCCGACGTCCGCGACATCCGCCGCATCGGTTCAGCCGCCCTGGACCTGTGCCTGCTGGCCGCCGGTGCGGTGGACTGCTACTACGAGCATGGCCTCAACCTGTGGGATTGGACCGCCGGGGCGCTGATCGCCGAGGAGGCCGGCGCCGTCGTAAAGCGCCCGGCCACGGAGGCGGGATCCGCCGACGGCGAACTGGTCGCCGCGGCCGCACCGACCGTGGCGGAGGAATTCTTCGCGGCGCTTCAGTCGCGGGGTGCGCTGGAGTCGATCAACACGCTCGGCCGCTGAGCGACTGCAGCGTCGCGGCATCGACGTCCTCGCCGGACCGAAGGGTCTCCATCGCCGCACGAACCGGGCCGGAATCGTCCAGCCCCCGGAAACCCGTGCCCAACGCCACGTCGACCGACCCGTCCTCGCGGGCGTCGTGGACGAGCTCCAGGCATGGGAACACCGCATGCAACGTCGCCCCGTGGGCCGCGAAGCCCGCGCCGAAGCGCAGTTGGCCATAACAATCCAAATCTAGGTTCGGGGTCAAGGGATCATTGCCGACCCCGCCTTCGGCCGCCGTGAAGCCCAACCCGGCCAGCCCCTCCGACACCGTCGTGGCCTGCCCCGACTCGCCATTGGCGTTGAACACCCGCACCGGAATGTCGCCGGGGGCCGCCGGCGCCTCGCCGAGCAGGTCCGTCGACGACACTACCGCCCCCGCATCGGGGTGATGGCACGCGACGTTGGTGACCTTCACCGGACGGGTGAACGCCACCGACCACGCGACCACGGCGAGCACCGCGACGACGCCGACGATGATCCCGTACGGCAGGCCTTTTCGGCGCGGGGGAGGGCTCGGCAGACGGTGCGACATGCGCACCATGTTAGTCGGGGCGGCGTCGACACCGTTCAGATGCTGGATTGCCCGCTCAAAACACCTGGTGATCTGCGGATATGACAGATTCTTAGAGTTGACCTAGTATCCGCGGGGAATACGGCGCACGACACGCTGCGCCGCGACCCGACGGAGGAGGGCCGACAGATGGCTGTCGATTACGATTCGCCCCGGACGCGCGAAGAAGAGGACATCGCCACCGATTCGCTCGAGGGGCTGCAGGCCGCCAGCGAGAACAATCGCATCGCCGATGACGACGACGGCGAGATCGTGGAGCCCTACGAGCTCCCCGGCGCCGACCTTTCCGGCGAGGAGCTGGAGATTTCCGTCGTGCCCCGTCAGGACGACGAGTTCACCTGCGGGTCGTGCTTCCTGGTGCAGCACCGCTCCATGATGGCCCACGACCCGGGCGACGGATTCCCCATCTGCCGCGATTGCGCCTGAGTCCGGGCGGACCAGAACAAACGCCCCGGGCGACCCGATCCAATGGAATCGGAGTCGCCCGGGGCGTTGGCGTTTTGCCGAGTCGTGCGTCGCGGTCGGAGAACCGACACAGGGTGGCGCTTCCGGGGTGACGCTAGGCCGACGGGCGGTCGGTGCCCAGGAAGGCGTCGAGAAGCTCCTCCGGCCGCCTGGTGGACACCAACCAGTACGGGGTCGGATCGTCCGGGTCGTCCAGGACGAGCAGCACCATCGTGCGCACCCAACTGTGCGTGACCAAAAACGCCGCCGGGTCGAGCTGACGGCCCAGCGCGTTGCGGTGCGCGGATTCCGGCACGGCCAGCGACTTCGACACCACCGAGGCCGGCAGCACCGCCGTGCCGGCGTGCAGCCACCGTTCGCCGGTGGAATCGACGTCGACGGTGATCTTCGTCTTCGACAGGGTCACCAGGATCCACACGCCGATGAGGGTGATGATCACCGCGCCGACGATGAGCCAGATGATGCTGCGGTTGAACGCGACCTGCGCGGTGCACACGACGACGGCGGGAACCGCCAACGCCCAGTACCACCAGGGCACCCACAACTGTTCTCGATAGAGAATGTTGCCGGAGGCGGCCGTCACGGTGCTGTCGTCTGAGGTGCTCACGGGCATCGAGTCTACCCATCCCGCCCCCGCGGGGGACCGGGGAGGCCGCGGTGCGTATCGTCTGGTGCGTGAACGACGACGCGACCCGAAACACCGCCCCCGCCGACGCCGACGCCACCGCCGCGACCACCGCCGCCGAACCGGCGCCGGTGCGCGTGCGACTCCTTTCCCCGGATGCCGTCGCCCCCGTCCGGGCGCACCACGACGACGCCGGCGTCGACCTCGCCTCCGCCGAAGACCTCGTCCTCGAACCCGGCGAACGCGCGCTGGTGGGCACCGGAATCGCCATCGCACTGCCCGCCGGCACCGTCGGCCTGGTCCACCCGCGGTCGGGTCTGGCCGCCCGGGCCGGACTGTCCATCGTCAACGCGCCCGGCACCATCGACGCCGGTTACCGGGGCGAAATCAAGATCAGCCTGATCAACCTGGACCCGCGCGAACCGATCACCATCGCCAAGGGCGACCGCATCGCGCAGCTGCTGGTGCAAAAGGTCGAGCTCAGCCCCTTCGTCGTGGTCGACGGACTCGACGCCACCGATCGCGGCGACCGCGGCCACGGTTCCACCGGAGTGGCCGGCGCCCCGACCGGCCGCCCCTGAGGCCCGACCGCACACGCGCATCCCGGGCACTTCGCCCGCCCAGCGGTGCGGTTGCCGTTACCCTGAACACCACACGCCCGAATCAACGACGAATGAACGTCGGGCGACGCAGACGCCATTGATCCCCGATCAATGCCAGCGACAGTCGACGACACGAGGGAGACCCCGGCCATGTGGCCCTTTGGCAAGAAGAAGAACGACGACACCGCCCCCGCCGCCGACGCCGGCCGGGCCGCCGAAGCCGACCAGGCGGCTGAGACGGCCGACAGCGCCATCGATGGCGGCGCCGGCGCGGTCACCGCGTCTGAGCAGGCCGCCGCTGGCACCGCGCTACCCACCGAGTCCGGTCCGTTCGACGTCGCCGACGCCAAGCCCGAGGAGTTCGACTTCTCCGACTTCGCCAAGGCGAGCGTCAACCTCGGTTCCGTTCTGCTCGCGGTGCCCCACGTCGGCGACATTCAGGTCGAGATGGGCCCGCAGGGTCCGACGATGCTGCACGTGGTCACCAGGGCCGGCCGCATCACCCCGGTCGCCTTCGCCGCCCCGACGTCGGGTGGCCTGTGGGAGACCTCCAGCCGCGAGATCGCCGAGGGCCTGTCCAACGACGGCCTGCAGGTCCACCTGGAGGAGGGCCCGTGGGGCGACGAGGTCGTGGGCGTGCGCGACGAGATGCAGATGCGCATCATCGGCGCCGACGGCCCGCGCTGGATGATGCGCCTGACGCTGTCGGGCCCGGTGGCCTCCGCCGACGAGCTCGCCGACATCGGCCGCGGCGTCATGGCCCGCTGCTTCGTCAGCCGCGGCAACAACCCCATGCCCGCCGGTCAGCCGCTGCCGGTGACCCTGCCGGTGCAGATGGCCGAGCAGATCCGCCAGGCCTACGCCGCCCAGCAGCAGGCGCAGCAGGGCCAGCAGAACCAGCCGAACCAGTAGGGCGGCACCGGTCGGCTGCCCGCGCCGGCCGGTCCACACCATCCCCTTTCCAGGAGAACACCCCATGAGCACCCCGGCCATCGGCCCCACCATCGTCGAGGCGGTCGTCGACCGGCCGGCGCACGGCGGCGAGTCCATCGCACTGCTCGACGGCAGGGTGATCCTGGTCCGCGGCGCCATCCCGGGGGAGCGGGTCCGCATCGAGCTTGACGACGCCGACGCCAAACTGTGGAGGGGCCGGGCCGTCGAAATCCTCGATGCGTCACCCCACCGCATCGACCCCGTCTGCGAGGCCGCAGCCGCCGGCGCCGGATGCTGCGACCTCGGGTTCGTCGACCCGGCCCACGCCGTGGAGCTGAAGCGGGACGTGCTGCTCGACGCCCTGCGCCGCATCGGCCGCTTCGACGCCGACGAATTGCCCGAGCCCACCGTCACGGCACTGGCCCCGGCCACCGGGTGGCGCACGCGGGTGCGGCTCGGCGTCGACGACAACGGCCGGGCGGGACTGCGCAAACGCCGCTCCCGCGACCTGGTCGTCGGCCACGACTGCGCCCAAAACGTCGCCGGGCTCACCTACGGCCTCGGCGAGCCGGGTGCCGTGCCCGCCGGGGGAGAGCTCCACGTCGTCCACGACGCCGACGGCACCCGCCACGTCCTCCACGTCATCGGCTCC
>NZ_KV787127.1:53262-65674 GCF_001807025.1 Corynebacterium sp. HMSC11E11
CCCCCCGCCACGTCCTCCACGTCATCGGCTCGGGCCGCAAACGCCGCGTGACTCGGGTGGAAGGCTCCGACACCGCCGTCGAGCGCATCGACGGCCGCGAATTCGACGTGCCCGTCGACGGTTTCTGGCAGGCCCACTCCGCCGCCGCCGGCCATTACGTCTCCCGCATCCGCGAACTGCTCCCGGCGACCCCCGGCGGTCGCGCCTGGGACCTCTACGGCGGCGTCGGCGTCCTGGCCACGGCGCTGGCCGACCTCGTCGGACCCGACGGCACGGTGACATCCGTGGAATCCTTCGTTCGCTCCGCCGCCGTCGGACGCGCGGCACTGTCCGACCTTCCCGTGGACTTCCGCACCGGCCGCGTCGAGACGGTCGTCGCAAAGCTCGGCCACGCCGTCGACCTCGTCGTCCTCGACCCGCCCCGCACCGGCGCCGGCGCGAAAACCATCGACGCCATCGCCGCCGCCCGACCCCGGAAGATCCTCCACATCGGCTGCGACCCCGCCACCTTCGCCCGCGACGCCCGCACCTGGGCCGACGACGGCTACCGCATCGACGTCCTCGACGTCATCGACGCATTCCCCGGCACGCACCACCTGGAGACCATCTCCGTGCTCACGCCGACGTCGTAAAGCAACGCAGCGACGGCCCCACCCACCGCGACGCGAAGGCAAGCCTTAGTCACCCGGCGCCGCCGTCACCCGTACTATTGAAAGACCAGCCCGGCCACCCGCGCCGGACCGCCGAGACGTGAAAGGAACGGGTACCGGTTCATGGCTCTCCTCGAATCGATCAACTCACCGGCCGACGTGCGCGCACTGCGCCCGGAGCAACTCGATGAGCTGGCCCGGGAGATCCGCGAATTCCTCGTGGAGAAGGTCTCCGCGACCGGCGGCCACCTCGGCCCCAACCTCGGCGTCGTCGAACTGACCATGGCCCTGCACCGCGTCTTCGACTCGCCGACCGACCCCATCATCTTCGACACCGGCCACCAGGCCTACGTGCACAAGATGCTCACCGGACGCGCCGGCGACTTCGACACCCTGCGGCAGAAGGACGGCCTGTCCGGCTACCCCTGCCGCGCCGAAAGCCCCCACGACTGGACCGAGTCCTCCCACGCCTCCGCCGCCCTGTCCACCGCCGACGGCCTGGCCAAGGGCTTCGACATCCGAGGTGAACACCACCGACACGTCGTCGCCGTCGTCGGCGACGGCGCACTGACCGGCGGCATGTGCTGGGAAGCGCTGAACAACATCGCCGCCGGCAAGGACCGCTCCGTCGTCATCGTCGTCAACGACAACGGCCGCAGTTACTCGCCGACCATCGGCGGACTCGCCGAAAACCTCGCCGCACTGGCGCTGCAGCCCGCCTACGACATGGTCATGCGGCAGGGCAAGTCCGGCCTGCAGCGGCTCGGCCCCGTCGGCGACTTCCTCGCGCGCATCGTCTACGGCGCCAAGGAAGGCCTCAAGTCGACGGTCATGCCGCACGAAATGTTCTCCGACCTCGGCCTGAAGTACATCGGCCCCGTCGACGGCCACAACATCCGCTCGCTGGAAAACGCCCTGCGCCACGCCCGCGAATTCGGCGGACCCGTCATCGTCCACGCCAAGACCCACAAGGGCCGCGGATTCGCGCCCGCCGAAGCCAACGAAGACGACCTGATGCACGCCACCGGCGTCATCGACCCCGTCACCGGCGAATCCAAGTCCACGCCCGTGCGCGATTGGACCTCGGTGTTCGCCGACGAACTCGTCGCCCTCGGCCACGAACGCGACGACATCGCCGCCATCACCGCCGCCATGGCCGGGCCGACCGGACTGGCGAAGTTCGGCAAGGCCCACCCCGACCGCTTCTTCGACGTCGGCATCGCCGAACAGCACGCCGTGACCTCCGCGTCCGGCCTCGCCCTGGCCGGCATGCACCCCGTCGTCGCCGTCTACTCGACGTTCCTCAACCGCGCCTTCGACCAGCTGCTCATGGACGTGGCGCTGCTGAAGCTGCCCGTCACCCTCGTACTCGACCGCGCCGGCATCACCGGCTCCGACGGCGCCAGCCACAACGGCGTGTGGGACATGGCCCTGACCTCCATCGTTCCGGGCATCCGCGTCGCCGCCCCGCGCGACGGCGCCCGCCTGGTCGAGGAGCTGCGCGAGGCCGTCGCCGTCACCGACGGCCCGACCGTCGTGCGATTCCCCAAGGGCAAGATCGCCGACGACATCGACCAGGTCGAGCGCACCCCCGACGGCGTCGACGTCCTGCACCGCACCCGCGAAGACGGCGGCGACGTGCTCGTCGTGGCCGTCGGGTCCTTCGCCGGCGCCGCAGTCGAGGCCGCCCGGACCCTGGAAGACGAGGCCATCGACGTCACCGTCGTCGACCCGCGCTGGATCGTGCCCGTGGCCGGCGACCTGCTCGCCCTGGCTGACAACCACTCGATGGTCGTCGTCGTCGAAGACGGCGTCGTCCACGGCGGCGTCGGCTCGCTGCTCGGCGACGCGCTGCGCGCCGCGGCCATCGACGTGCCCACGCGCCAAGTCGCCGTGCCCCAGAAGTTCCTGGACCACGCCTCCCGCGGCGAGATCCTCGACGAACTGGGGCTGACCGCCGACACCATCGCCGACGACGTGTCGGCCTGGTGGGCGGACGTGCAGCGCGCTTAGCCCAGCGGCTGCCTGCGCGGCAGCAGCACCGCCTCGCCGACCAGACCGGCCATGAGGTCGACCTGCCACGGCCGCGCGCCCATGCCCGAGAGCAGGGCGCGCACCTCGTCGTCGGTGCGGGGCACGTCGTCGCCGCCGGCGCCCGACATGGTCCACGCGACGTCGCGCACATCCGAGGGGCGGAACAGCGTCTCCGGTGTGATGCCGAGATCCTCGGCCAAAAGCTCGTGGCCGCCGCGCAGCCGCTCCAGTACGGCGGCGGCCTCCGGCGCACGCTGCTCCCACGTGCGGTGGTGCGGACGTGCGGGCCCGGTGGGGCGGGGCCGCTCGGGCCACGTGTCGCGGGGCAGGGCGAGCGCGGCGCGGACCTCCCGCATCCATAGCTGAGCCGCACCACGACGCCTGCGGGGAAAACCCTTGATCGCAGTGAGCGTCCGTTCGTCCCGGGGCAGTTTCTCGGCGATCGACGCCAGCACGTCGTGAGGCAGCACGGAAACGGGGGAGACGTCGCGCTCGCGCGCCATCCGATCGCGGGCCAACCACAGTTCCCGGCCCACGACGAGCTGTTCCGGGCGCCGCAGCTTGCCGACGCCCTTCATGGAGCGCCACTTCTCCTCGTCGGGCACGTCGTGCGAACCAGGGGCGTGGGCGAGCCGCACCGCCTCGGATTCCTGCCGCAACCATTCGAGGCGGTCGAGTTCGGCCAATGCGGCGGTCAGGGCGTCGGAAAGCTCCACCAGAAGCTCGACGTCCAATGCGGCGTAATCCAGCCACTCGGCGGGCAGGGGCCGCGTCGACCAGTCCTCCCGGCCGTGGCCCTTCGCCAAGGTGACGCCGAGGAGGCCTTCGGTCATGGCCGCAAGGTTGACCTTCGGCAGCCCCAGCAGGCGGCCGGCGATTTCGGTGTCGACGAGTCCGTGCGGATGCAGTCCCAGATCCGCCAGGCACGGCAAGTCGGACACCGCGGCGTGGATGACCCACTCGAGCGGATTGACGTGGTCGGCCAGCCCGGAGTCGTCGATCACGCCGGGCACCGTCTCGGGATCGACGAGAAACGTGCCGGCGCCGTCGCGACGCAACTGGATCAAAAAGGCGCGGTCGTCGTAACGGTAGGCCGAGGCGCGTTCGGTGTCGACGGCCAACGGCCCGGTGCCCGCCGCCAGAAGCCTTCCCGCGTCCGCTATGTCATCGGAGGTGACCAGAACGTCGGGGGTTCCGCCACGCGGGGAAAGCAACGCTGAGCACATGAGAAATAGCTTAACCCGCAGGTGTGGAGCCGGTCATGCGGCCTGATCGGGGACACGTACGCAAACGTTTAGGTAGTACCTGCGTTGGTTGTGTTAGCGTGTCCTAAGGCCCGAAGGGAAGTGCTGCTTTCCACGGGTCGGAGATTTGCCACCACATGAACCGGGGCGCCCGCGGCTGATACCGCAACCGCCCACGACAGCGAGGAGACTCCCTCTTGATCACGACGCTTCGCCGCCGCACGATGGCGGTCGCCGCCGCCGCGGCCCTCACGTTCGGCCTCGTCGCCTGCTCCGATGACGCGACCTCGACCGACACCGACGCCGCCGGCACCGGTGAGACCACCGCCGTGGAGATCGAGGACAACTTCGGCACCCACACCGTCAACGTCCCCGCCGAGCACGTCGTCGCCACCGACAACCGCGTCTTCCGGACCCTCGAGGACTGGGGCGTCGAACTGGCCGCCGCACCGGTCGCCCTCATGCCGCCGAACCTCGACTACAAGACGGACGACTCCATCGTCAACCTCGGCAACCACCGCGAACCCGACCTCGAGGCCGTCGTCGCCGTCGAGCCGGACCTGATCATCAACGGCCAGCGCTTCCAGCAGTACGCCGAGGACTTCGCCAAGCTGGCCCCGGACGCCACCATCGTCGACTTCACCCCGCGCGAGGACAAGCCCTTCGACGAGGAACTGCGCCGCCAGACCACCGCTCTCGGCGAGCTGTTCGGCAAGCAGGAGGAGGCCGACAAGCTCATCGAGGAGTTCGACAAGTCCATCGAGCGCGCCAAGGCCGCCTACGACTCGAACGACACCGTCATGGGCGCCATCACCTCCGGCGGCAACATCAACTACGCCGCCCCCGGCTCCGGCCGTTCCGTCGGTCCGGCCTTCGACATCCTCGGCCTGACCCCGGCCCTTGAGGTCGACAACGCCACCACCGACCACGAGGGCGACGACATCTCCGTCGAGGCGGTCGCCGACGCCAACCCGGACATCCTGCTCGTCATGGACCGCGACGCCGCCGTGGCCGCCAACAACGACGAGGAGTACACCCCGGCCAACGAGCTGATCGCCAACTCCGCCGCGCTGAAGAACGTCAACGCGGTCAAGAACGACCGCATCGTCTACATGCCGCAGTTCACCTACATCGACGAGGGCATTCAGACCTACACCGAATTCTTCAATTCCCTGGCCGACGCCCTGGAAAAGAAGTAGCCCCCGCGGCGCGACCCACCGGGTACGCGCCGACGGTCGGATCCGGCCCGGCCATGCCCGAGAAGCATGGCGGGGCCGCGTCCGTCCGGCGGCGACGCGGGCCGCGCAGCACCAGCAATCCGAGAAAGTCTGAGCGCATGACCGCACCCAGCACGAACACGACCGCCGGACGCGACCCGTCCGGCGCAGAAGCATCGCACGATGCCACGTCCAACGACCCCGCAGCCGCCCCCGCGGCGGCGAAGGGTCGTCTTTTCACGTGGCCCCTGCTCATCGGGGTCCTGGTGACCGCCGGCCTGGTGGTCACGTCGCTGTTCATCGGCGTCTACGACGTTTTCGGCGCCGACGACGGCATCGAGATGTTCGGCATCACCCGCATTCCGCGCACCATCGCGCTGGTGTTGGCCGGCGCGGCGATGTCGATGTGCGGCCTGGTCATGCAGCTGCTGACGCAAAACCGCTTCGTCGAGCCGACGACCACCGGCACGACCGAGTGGGCGGGCCTGGGCCTGCTGCTGGTGATGATCGTGGCACCGGATTCGTCGATCCTCGTCAAGATGGTCGCCGCCGTCATCGCCGCGTTCGTGGGCACGATGATCTTCTTCGCGTTTCTGCAGCGCGTGACCCTGCGGTCGTCGGTGATCGTCCCGATCGTCGGCATCATGCTCGGCGCCGTCGTCGGCGCGGTGTCCAGCTACATCGCCCTGAAGACGAACATGTTGCAGAGTCTGGGCATCTGGTTCGCCGGCTCGTTCACGTCGGTGCTCAAGGGCCAGTACGAGCCGCTGTGGTTCGTCGCCGTCGTCGTGGTGCTCGTGTTCATCGTCGCCGACCGGTTCACCGTCGCGGGCCTGGGGGAGGAGATCGCGACGAACGTCGGCCTGAACTACCGGCGGATCGTCTTCCTCGGCACCGGCCTCATCGCCATCGCCACGGGCATCGTCACCGTCGTCGTAGGCAATCTGCCGTTCCTCGGCCTGATCGTGCCGAACATCGTCTCCATGTTCCGCGGCGACGACCTGCGGTCGAACCTGCCGTGGGTGTGCCTCGTCGGCATCTCCGTGGTGACCGTCTGCGACATCATCAGCCGCATCATCATCCGCCCGTTCGAAATTCCCGTGTCGACGATCCTGGCGATCGTCGGCGCCGTCGTCTTCATCACCCTGCTGCTGCGCCAGCGTCGTCACGCATGAGCCGCCGCCGCAGAGAGGAGCGAATCATGAGCACCGCAATCGACCGCACCACGCCCGGCCTCCCGGACGAGGCGTTCGCCGAGTTTTCCGAGGTCGCCGGCATCGACGAGTTCGACACCGCCGACGCCACCCCCGACCGCACGAGGGGCGACTCCGGCACCCGGCAGGCCACCGGCCCGCTGCCGACGGCCCGTGCGCGCAGGCGCTACTGGATCATCTTCGGCGCCCTGGCGGTGCTGGCCGCGGTCTTCGCGACGGGAATCCTCGCCTGGAACAACCCCATGCCCTTCGGCTCCCGGGGATTCCGCCTCATCGCCGAAATGCGGCTGAGCAACCTGGCGGTCATGGCCGTCGTCGCGTTCTGCCAGGCCACCGCCACCGTCGCATTCCAGACGGTGACGCACAACCGCATCCTCACCCCGTCGATCATGGGCTTCGAATCGTTGTACGTGGTCATCCAGACTGCGGCGGTGTTCTTCCTCGGCGCGGCCGGCATCGTCGCGGTCACCGGCACGCCGCAGTTCCTCGGCCAGGTCGCCATCATGGTGGTGTTCTCCGCGATCCTCTACGGCTGGCTGTTCGGCGGGCGCTTCGGCAACATGCAGATCATGCTGCTCGTCGGCATCATCCTCGGCGGCGGCATGGGCGCACTGTCGACGTTCATGCAGCGCATGCTCACCCCGAGCGATTTCGACGTGCTCACCGCGCGCCTGATCGGCTCCATCGCCAACGCGGACACCGACCACCTGCTCATCAGCCTGCCGATCGTCGTCTTCGCCGGCTCCGTGCTGTGGCTGCGCGCCACCAAGCTCAACGTTCTGGGCCTGGGCCGCGACACCGCCACCAACCTGGGCATCAACCACAAGAAGGACACCATCATCGTCCTGGTCATGGTGTCGATGCTCATGGCCGTGTCCACCGCACTGGTGGGGCCGATGACCTTCCTCGGCTTCCTCGTGGCGATGATCGCCTACCAGCTCGCCGACACCTACGACCACCGCCACGTGTTCCCGATCGCGTGGCTCACCGGCTTCGTCGTCCTGTCCGGCTCGTACTTCGTCCTCAAGAACGTCTTCTACGCCGAAGGCTCCGTCGGCATCATCATCGAAATCGTCGGCGGCACCTTCTTCCTCATCCACATCCTGCGAAAGGGACGCCTGTGATCACCCTGACCAACGTCGCAAAGCACTACAACGACGAGGTGTCCATCGGCCCCGTGGACCTGAAGATCCCGGCCGGCGGCGTCACCGCACTCGTCGGACCCAACGGCGCCGGGAAGTCGACGCTGCTGACCATGATCGGCCGCCTCGTCGGCATGGACGAAGGCAGCATCGAAATCGCCGGTTACGACGTCACGTCGACCAAGTCCGCCGACCTGGCGAAGATCGTGTCCATCCTGCGGCAGGAAAATCACTTCATCACGCGCCTGACCGTCCGCCAGCTCGTCGGCTTCGGCCGCTTCCCGTATTCCAAGGGGCGCATCACCGCCGAGGACGAGAAGATCATCTCCCGCTCCATCGACTTCCTCGGCCTGACCGAGCTGGAGGGCCGGTACCTCGACGAACTGTCCGGCGGCCAGCGTCAGCGCGCCTACGTCGCCATGGTGCTCGCGCAGGACACCGAGTACATCCTCCTCGACGAGCCGCTGAACAACCTGGACATGCGGCATTCGGTGCAGATGATGCAGCACCTGCGCCGCGCCGCCACCGAGTTGGGCCGGACCGTGGTCATCGTCGTCCACGACATCAACTTCGCCGGCCACTACGCCGATCGGATCTGCGCGGCGAAGAACGGGCGGATCGTGCATTTCGGCACGCCGGACGAGATCCTGCGCGACGACATCCTGTCCGACGTGTTCGACACTCCCGTCGAGGTCATCGACGGCCCCCGCGGACGCTTGGCCGTGTACTACTAGCCGGTCGGCCGGCGCGGTTTTGCTTGACGACGGCGCCCGGGTCGGGAGCAGCGGCCGGAATCAGCGGCCGAGCTCGGCCACACCCTCCGGCGGCAATCCGGCGACATTGGCCAACACGCGGGAAAACGCCTCGACGTGCGGCGCAAGATCGATGTCCTCGGCGGTCCAGGACGCGCGCATCTCCAACTGGAAAGCTTCCGGCGGCCCGCCGATCTCGCCGTAGCGCACCGAGTTCGTGGTGGTCACGGTGCCGCCCAGGTTGCTGAAGCCGGCACCGCACTCGGCGAAACCCTCCGTCAGCCACTGCCACGCCACCTGGGGCAGCAGGGGATCGGAGGCGACGTCGGCATCCATGTCGGCCTGGATGTAGGCCACCAGGCGCATCGTGCCCTCCCACGTCTCGTCCGCGCGGGGATCGTGGAGCAGAATCAGACGACCGAACGCGTCGCCTTCCGACGTCTCCGGAACGAGGTCGGTTTCCGGGTGGAGCACCTCCAGGCCGACGGCATGGCTGAACGGGGCCAGCTTCTGCGGGGGCCTGATGTCGCCCAGCGAAATCTCGGCGCGCACGTGCGCGGCGTGCATCGACTTGACGGCGTCGCGGAAGGGCTGCGGGGCGGTGTCGGTGGCTGTCACGGTGCTTGAATGTAGCGGCGCCGGCCGCCCCGGCCGTGGAGGCGCGCCGCGAAGGGGAGGCGGCGGTGTCGAAGGTGCCGGATGGGGCATGATGGGAGCATGTCTAATCGCCGCAATTTGTCCGACGCCCCCTTCCTCGAGGCCGCCGCCGGGCGCACCCCGTCCCGCCGCCCCGTGTGGTTCATGCGCCAGGCCGGGCGGTCCCTGCCCGAGTACCGCGAGATCCGCAAGGACATCGGGATGCTCGATTCCTGCTTCAACTCGGAGCTGCTGGCGGAGATCACCATGCAGCCGGTGCGTCGCCACGACGTCGACGCGGCGATCCTTTTCTCCGACATCGTCGTGCCCGTCAAGGCCGCCGGCGTCGACCTGGACATCGTCGCCGGCCGCGGCCCGGTGGTCGCCGAGCCGATCCGCACCGCCTCGGACATCGACCGACTGCCGGAGCTCGACCCCGCCACGCTGCAGCCGGTGGCCGACGGCATCGCGGGCATCCTCGAGGAGCTCACGGACCGTCAGGCGCTCATCGGTTTCGCCGGCGCCCCGTTCACCCTCGCGTCCTACCTGGTCGAGGGCGGCCCGTCGCGCAACCACGAGCGCACCAAGGCGCTCATGCACTCCGAGCCGGAGCAGTGGGACAAGCTGATGCGCCGCATCACGCCGATCATCGTCGGCTTCCTGCGCGTCCAGATCGAGGCGGGCATCGACGCGATGCAGCTGTTCGACTCGTGGGCGGGCTTCCTCACCGAGCGCGATTACCGTCGTCACGTGCTGCCGTACTCGCAGGAGATTTTCGAGGCCGTCGCCGACGCGGGCATTCCGCGCATCCACTTCGGCGTCGGCACCGGCGAGCTGCTCGGCGCGATGGCCGAGGCCGGTTCCGAGGTCGTGGGCGTCGACTGGCGCGTGCCGCTCGATGCCGCCGCGCAGCGCATCTCCAACACTCTCGCCGACGCCTACCCGGCGGGCGACCGCGCCAACCACGCCCGCGTGCTGCAGGGCAACCTGGACCCGGCGATGTTCTTCGCCGGCGACGCGGCCATCGAGTCCGAGGTGCGCCGCATCTGCGCCGAGGCCGACCGCGCCATCGAACGCGGCACCGCCCGCGGCCACATCTTCAACCTGGGCCACGGCGTGCCGCCGAACACCGACGCCGACGCCATCACCCGCACCGTGAAGATGGTGCACGAGCTGTGAGCACCAATCCGCTGACGGTCGTGGTGGCCGGCGCAGGTCTCACCGGCCTGGTCGCCTCGCACCAGCTGCGTCGGAGCCTGGGCCCGGGCGCTCGCATCGTCGTCGTCGACCCGGATGACCGGGTGGGCGGCAAGTTGCGCACCGTTGACACGCAGGAGGGACCGATCGAGGTCGGCGCCGAGGCGTACCTGGGGTTCCGCAAGGATGCGACGGATTTCTTCGAAAGCCTCGGGCTCGGCGATGAGCTGGTCACCCCGTCCGGGCTGCCGTCGACGATTTTCGCGGCCGGCGAGGTGCGGTCGATGCCGCGCACGACGGTGATGGGCGTGCCCGCGTCGTCGGAGGGCCTGCAGGGGCTGCTTTCCGACGACACGTGCGCCCGCATCGACGCCGAGGGCGACCCGGAGCAGACGGCGCCGTTGCATTGGGTGCATGGTGACGACGTGAATCTGGGGCAGCTCGTGGAGTCCCGGCTGGGCCGCGAGGTCGTCGACCATCTGGTGTCGCCGCTGCTCGGCGGGGTGTACTCGTGCCTGGCCGACGATCTCGGCTTGCGCGCGACGGTGCCGCAGTTGGCGGAAACGCTCGACGCGATGACCGCCGTGGGCGAGCCGGTGAGCCTCACCGCGGCCGCGCAGCGCGTGCTGGATCAGCGGGCGGCGGCCAACGAGGCCCGCCTGGCCTCCGGTGCCGTGTCCGCACCGATTTTCCGCACCTTCCGCAACGGCTACCGCAGGCTCTACGACACGTTGGTGGAGCAGGCCGCGCCGGAGTTGGAGCTGGGCGTGGGCGTGGAGAAGATCACCGACGCCACGGACGTCACGGGCTCCGACGATGCTCCCGGCACCGGCGTCAAGGACGTGACCTTGTCCGACGGTCGCGTGCTGCGCGCCGACGCCGTCGTTTTGGCCGCCCCGGCCCCGGTCACCGGGGCACTGCTCGCCGACGTCTGCCCGGACGCCTCGGAGATCATCGGCGGCGTCGACTTGGCGTCGTCGGCGGTGGTGGCGATGCGCTTCGACACCGAGGAGGGATTGCCGGAGTACTCGGGCATCCTCGTCGCCGCCGACGCTGGCCTGGACGCCAAGGCCTTCACGTTCTCGTCGCGCAAGTGGCCGCACCTGGGCGAGCGCGGCGGCGCGGTGGTGCGCGGTTCCTTCGGGCGCTTCGGCGACGAGTCGTTGGTCAAGCTTTCCGACGACGAGCTCACGGCCGCAGCGCTGGCCGACTTGAAAGCGCTGACGGGCTTCGACGCCGAGCCGGCGGAAGTCGTCGTCCAGCGCTGGTGGGGAGGCATCCCGCGTTACGGCGTCGGCCACGGCGACCTCATGCGGTTCGCGGAGGCCGCCCTCGACGAGGTACCGCGTATCGCCGCAGCCGGGGCGTGGCACCGCGGTCCGGGCGTGCCGGCCTGCCTGTCCGACGCGAAGGCCGCCGCCGCGAAGGTCGTGGCCGACCTCGCTTGAGCCGGTGAGGGTAGCCTTGTTCGCAGTGCCCGCCCGCGCGCACCCGACGCAGATTTTCAACACAGACATTCCCCGAGTTCACATTTCCCGAGTTCAAGGAGACGAACTTTTCATGGCGAAGCTCGACTACAAGAAGCTCAACGACACCATCCGCTACACGATGTGGTCCACGTTCAAGGTGGCCCCGGGGGCGCTGGGCGATGACCGCGACGCGGCGGTCGCCGAGACCCGCGAGTTCCTCAAGCGCTACGAGGCCGACGACGTCGATCTGATCGTCCGCGGCTTCTACGACGTCTCCGGCATGCGCGCCGAGGCCGACTTCATGTTCTGGATCCACGCCGAGAAGATGGAGGACCTGCAGGCGTTCTACAATGCGTTCCTGCGCGAGACCCCGCTGGGCCGGGCGTCGACGCCGCACTGGTCGAACGCCGCGCTGCACCGTCCGGCGGAGTTCAACAAGTCGCACCTGCCGTCGTTCATCATGGGCGAGGAGCCGCAGCGCTGGATCGCGGTGTACCCGTTCGTGCGTTCCTACGACTGGTACCTGCTCAAGCCGGAGGACCGCCGCCGCATTCTCGCCGAGCACGGCCAGGCCGGCCGCGACTACCCGGACGTGCGCGCCAACACCGTGCCGGCGTTCGCGCTGGGCGACTACGAGTGGATCCTGGCGTTCGAGGGCCCGGAGCTCGACCGCATCGTCGACCTGATGTGGAAGATGCGCTACACCGAGGCGCGTCTGCACGTCCGCGAGGAGATTCCGTTCCACACCGGCCGTCGCGTCGACGACGTCGCGGAGATCATCAACGCCCTGCCGTAGCCCGGCCGCGTTTCTCGCTTTACGACGACCACGCCCCCGCCACCCGACGACCGGGTGGCGG
>NZ_KV787128.1:0-44405 GCF_001807025.1 Corynebacterium sp. HMSC11E11
GGCCCCGCCATTGGTGCGGGGCCCGGCGTCGTCAACGGGTGAAGCGTTACCGGCGAACTACGGGCGCGTGTGGCCGGTGCCGCGCAGGATCCACTTGGTCGATGTCAGCTCCGGCAGGGCCATCGGGCCGCGGGCGTGGAGTTTCTGGGTGGAGATGCCGATCTCCGCGCCCATGCCGAACTGCTCGCCGTCGGTGAAGGCGGTCGACGCGTTGACGTTGACGGTGGAGGCGTCGACGCGCTCGACGAACGTCTCGCAGGCGTTCCAGTCCTTCGCGGAAATCGCCTCGGTGTGGCCGGAGCCGTGTGCGTTGATGTGGTCGGCGGCGGCCTCCACGCCGTCGACGACCTTCGCCGCGATGTCGAAGGACAGGTACTCGTCGTTCCAGTCTGCGTCGGTGGCGGGGATGATCTCGCCCGCCCACGGCAGATTGTCGGCGTCGCCGTGGACCTTCACGTCGGCGTCGACCAGAGCGTCGAGGACCTTGCCGATCTTCTCCTCCCCAAGGGCGGAGTCCAGCAGCACGACCTCGGTGGCGTTGCACACCGAGCAGCGGCGGGTCTTGCCGTTGATCAGCAACGCGATGGCCTCGTCGACGTCGGCGGAACCGTCGATGTAAAGGTGGCAGTTGCCCGTACCGGTCTCGATGGCCGGCACCGTGGCGCGGGTGACCACGGCCTCGATGAGACCGGCGCCGCCACGCGGAATGACCACGTCGACCAAGCCGCGGGCGGTGATCAGGTCCTGGACCGAATCGTGGGTCTCGCACGGCAGCAGCTGCACCAGATCCTCGGGAGCTCCATCGGCGGCGAGCACGCCGCGCAGCACCTCCACCAGGGCGGTGTTGGAGTTCACGGCCGACTTCGACCCGCGCAGCAGGGCGACGTTGCCGGACTTCAGGGCCAGGCCGAAGGCGTCGACGGTGACGTTCGGACGGGCCTCGTACACCATGCCCATCACGCCCAGCGGCACGCGGACCTGCGACATCTTGATGCCGTTGGGCAACGTCGACCCGCGCAGCACCTCGCCCACCGGATCCTGCAAAGCGGCGACCTGGCGCAAACCGCCGGCGATTCCCCGGATGCGGTCGTCGTCAAGCTTCAGACGGTCGATGAGGGACTCCGCCAGGCCCCGCTCGCGACCGGCCTCGATGTCACGCTCGTTGGCCTCGAGGATCTTCTCGGCCTGCTCCACCAGCGCATCGGCGGCGGCCAGCAGAATCCGGTTCTTCCGCTCGGAGGTGTAACCCGCCAGCTCGTGGGAAACGGCCTTGGCGCGGCGGGCCTTGTCCAGCACTTCGTCGCGCTCGGCGGCGCGGGCGTCGGTCATGGTCTGGTCAGTGGTCGCGTCAGTCATGCGAACCAGTGTAGGGAATCCCCGGACGCCGCGGTCGGGGCACTGCAATCCGGGCGCGTGCATCCGGATGCCCCCCCGCAGTCAGGCCACGGCGACCCGGGCGCGTGCCACGGCGACGTCGGTCCACGGGGCGACCGACTCCACCCACGGAAACACCACCTCCATGAGCAGCAGGAACACGAACGCCAGAACCGCGAGAAGGAAGAGCAGCTTCAGCCACGCGGGGCCGGGAAGCGCACGCCACAAAGCCCGATACATTTACGCGGCTCCCTTCTGCTCGACGCCGGCCAACACACCGTGGACGATCAGGCGGTGCGTGTTCGACCACTGCGGATGACACGTGGTGAACGTCACCATGCTCGCCTCACCGTACGGGGCGATGACCTCCGTCTGGTTCGGATCGACGATGTGGCGGCCCGGCACGTCCGGCACGACGGTGCCCTCCGGCACGCAATCGAACGACTCTCCTCGCCCGGCCAGGCCGTCGACCGGCAGAACCTTGTAGCGGTACACCGCCGACTGGGTCTCCACGATGATGTCGTCGCACGTGCCCAACCGGTCGATATCGTCGAACGGGGCGCCGTTGCCGTCGCGGTGCGCGGCGAACGCGGCATTGCCCACCTGACCCGGCAGCGCAGTGCCCGGGTAATGGCCCGGACCGTTGGCGATGGTGGCCAGGTCGACTCCCTCGAAGGCCACGAACTCGTCGATGCCCGCCTTCTGCGCCGTCAAAAACGCCACCGGCGCACCGTGCGTGCCCCAGCCCTCGCCGTAACCGGCCATCGCCGGGTCGAGCGGCGCATCCGGCTCCCCCGGCGCGGCTCCCTCCCCTTCCGCGGCGACGCCGACCTCACCCCACTGCGAGCGGAGGTCATCGGTTGCCTGGGACTGCGCACGCCCCGTGGCCAGGCCCGTCCAATACAGCTGGTAGAAGACGAAAAGCGCGATGATCACGGCGAACGTGATCAACAATTCGCCCAGAACACCTGCGATGCGGGACACCATGCGTCCGATTATGCACCCCGAGCGCACCAACGAAGAAACCCGGACCCCGACGCAAAACCGGGGTCCGGGGCGGAAGGGCGTCGACCCCGACGTCGGAGGTGTCGGCCCGGAGGCCGGAGCCGTCGAGGCGGACGCTCGGGGCGGCTACGCCCGCGAGGCGTAGCCCGACAGGTAATCGGCGTGGATCACCGGCTTCTGCATGCCATCCGGCAGCTCGGCGGTGGTGCGGCCGATCATTTCGGAGAGCTCGTCGGAGTCGTAGGCCACCTCGCCGCGGCCGACGATCTCGCCGTTGGGCCCGACGATGTCCACGATGTCGCCCGCCGAGAACTCCCCGTCGATGCTGGTCAGGCCCACCGGCAGCAGGGAGCGGCGGTGCTCGGTGACGGCGGTGACCGCACCGGCGTCCAGGCGCAGCACGCCCGACGAATCCGCCGCGTAGAGAACCCAGAACTGCCACGCCGACAGGCGGTCCTCCTTCGGCGCGAAGGCGGTGCCCACGTCGGCCTGATCCAGCGCCGCGTCGATGTTCTCCGTCGACGTCAACAGCACCGGCACACCGCCACGGGACGCCAGACGCGCCGCCGACACCTTCGACGCCATGCCGCCGGTGCCCAGCTTGCCGCCATCGCCGGCGACGACGCCCTTGAGGTCATTGCCGCTCCACACCTCGGGCACGAACTGCGCACCCGGCTCGGAGGGGTTGCGGTCGTAGAGGCCGTCGACGTCGGAAAGCAACACGAGCGCATCGCAGAACGCCAGGTGCGACACCAGCGCAGCCAGACGGTCGTTGTCGCCGAAGCGCATCTCCGAGGTGGCCACCGTGTCGTTTTCGTTGACGATCGGAATGGCGTGCAGCTGGCGCAGACGATCGATGGTGCGCTGCGCGTTGCGGGCGCGGGGGCGGTTGCCGGCATCGGCCGACGTCAGCAGAACCTGCGCGGTGGTGCGGCCGAACCGGGCGAACGAACGGGACCATTCCTGTGCCAGACGCACCTGACCGACCGCCGCGGCGGCCTGTTTGGTCGCCAGGTCCGTCGGGCGCGACGACAGTCCCAGCGGCCCCATGCCCGACGCCACCGCACCGGAGGACACCAGGATCAGGTCACTTCCGGTGACCATGCGCTTTTCCAGGGCTTCGGCGATCTCGTCGATCTTCGCCGGGTCGGTGCGCCCGTCGGGACCGGTCAGTGAGGACGAGCCGATCTTCACCACAATCCTCTTCGCGTCGCGGATGCTGTCGCGGGTGGAGCTGGAGTAAGGCGGGTTCATGGGCCCTTTCGTTTCGTCGTCGGAACGGGGGATGTATGTGGACTGGAACTGGGGTCTGAGATCCGGGGGCTGTCCCGCTTGCCGACGATGAAGCCGGGGACGGGAGCAGCGGGATCGTCGGTGATTACTGGTAGCGCTCGCGGTCGGCCTGTTCGCCGTCGCCGTAGTCGAACTCGTCGATGAGGCCGCGGCGCACCTGCGAGGCACGCTTGCGTTCTTCGGCGGACACGCGGTCGTTGATCTCCAGGCGCTGGTCGGTGCCGCGCCCGGAGGGGACGAAGTCGTCGTGGCCGGCGGCGGTCTGCGGGTGCCACTCGAAGGTGATGTCGCCGATGGTCACCGGGCAGCCGGGGACGGCGCCGGCCTTGGCCAGGGCGTCCTCCACGCCCAGTTTGGCCAGCCGGTCGCCGAGGAAGCCGACGGCTTCGTCGTTTTCGAAATCGGTTTGGTGGATCCAACGCTGCGGCTTGCGGCCCAGCACGATGAAACCGTCCTGCACCTCCGGATCCCGCTCGATCTCGAAGTCCTGGGTGCGACCGCGGCGACCGACGGCCTTGGGCACGATGACGGCGGGCTTCTCGTCCTTCTTCGCCGGGTTTTCCGCGCGGTACTTTGCGACGGCTTCGGCCAGACCGTAGGTCAGCTCCTTGAGTCCGTCGCGGGTGGCGGTGGAGATGCCGTAGATCGGCCAGCCGAACTCCTCGAGCTCCTCGCGCATGAAGTCGGCCATCTCCTGGGCCTCGGGCACGTCGAGCTTGTTGAGCACGATCACCCGCGGACGCTCCGCGAGGTCGCCCAGTCCGACGTCGCCGGCCAGCGCGGACTGGTAGTTGGCCAGCTCGTGCTCCAGGGCCTTGATGTCGTCGACGGGGTTGCGGTCGGACTCGTACGTCGCGCAGTCGACCACGTGCGCCAGGACGGCGCAGCGCTCGATGTGGCGGAGGAAGTCCAGGCCCAGGCCACGGCCCTCGGAGGCACCCGGGATGAGGCCCGGCACGTCGGCGACGGTGAAGGACTCGTGGCCGACGTTGACCACGCCGAGGTTCGGCTGCAGCGTGGTGAACGGGTAGTCGCCGATCTTCGGCTTGGCCGCCGACAGCGCCGAGACCAGCGAGGACTTGCCCGCCGAAGGGAAACCGACCAGACCGACGTCGGCCATCGACTTCAGTTCGAGGACCAGGTCCTTCTGTTCGCCCGGTTCGCCGAGCAGGGCGAAACCGGGGGCACGACGCGACCTCGACGCCAACGCGGCGTTGCCCAGTCCGCCGTACCCTCCCTCTGCGGCGATGAAGCGGGTGCCCTTGCCGGTCAGGTCCGCGAGAACCTCACCGTCGGTGGTCATGACGACCGTGCCCTCGGGCACCTCCAGCACCAGATCCCGGCCGCGGGCGCCGTTGCGGTGATCGCCGGCGCCGGGACGGCCCTTCTCGGCCTTGATGTGCGGGTGGAAGTGGAAGTCCATCAGCGTGTGCACCTGGGGCGACACCTCGAAGATGATGTCGCCGCCGTGCCCGCCGTTGCCGCCGTCGGGACCGCCGAGGGGCTTGAACTTTTCGCGCAGCACGGAATTGCAGCCGTGGCCGCCGTCGCCCGCCTGCAGGTGCAGGACGACGCGATCGATGAACCGTGACATGGGGTCCTCATTCCTCGGGGTGCTGGGAACTGGGCCGGTGCCTGTGCCGTGTCCGACTGCTTCCGGCGGCCAAAGCGCATCCGATTTCGGGCACGCAAAAGCCGGGCCCGACTGATCGGACCTCCGCATGACCCTCGATTGTCGCACAATCGCGGCCCCAACCGGTATGTTCCGGGGCGGATGGTGAGAAGTTCAACGTCTCCTCCGCCGTGCGATGCGGGTCACTTCGTCGTCGCAAGTAGCCGTCACAGCAAGCGGGTCGCTCGTCGTCAAGCGCGTCGCGCGTCGCAAAGCCACGCCCGAAGGAGTGCGCGCGGGCGCCGGGAGGCGTTCGAACATCGGAAATCCGGGGGCCGTGCTTTAGTGGGGGCATGACGCGAAGTGGCGATGCGGCACAGTCCGATCCGATGGCCCCCGACGAGGCCGGGCACGCGCCCGCCACGCGGCGGGAAGCCGACGAGCTGCTGCAGGGGTTGGCCGGGCCGGGGACCTCGCTGCGCGACGACCAGTGGGTGGCCATCGACGGCCTGGTCAATCGGCGCGAACGGATGCTGGTTGTGCAGCGCACCGGTTGGGGCAAGTCGGCGGTGTACTTCATCGCGGCGAAACTGCTGCGGCGGCGCGGGCGCGGGGCCAGCGTGATCATCTCCCCGCTGTTGGCGCTGATGCGCAACCAGGTCGCCGCGGCACAGCGGGCCGGCATCGTCGCCGAGACCGTCAACAGCGCGAACATGACGGAATGGGACGACATCCAGCGGCGCGTGGCGGCCGGGCAGGTCGACGTGCTGCTGGTGTCGCCGGAGCGGCTGAACAATCCGCAGTTCCGCGACGACGTCCTGCCGTCGCTGGCGCAGACCGCGGGCATGGTCGTGGTCGATGAGGCGCACTGCATCTCCGACTGGGGCCACGACTTCCGGCCCGACTACCGGCGCATCCGCGATCTGCTCGCCGGTCTGGGCCCGGGGGTTCCCGTGTTGGCGACGACGGCGACGGCCAATGACCGCGTCGTCGAGGACGTGCGGGCGCAGCTGGGCGACGGCACCGGCGTGCTGCGCGGTGGACTGGATCGGGAATCGCTGCGGCTCAACGTCGTGCGGCTGCCCGACACGACGAAACGCCCCGCGTGGTTGGCGTCGCATCTGCGGCAGCTGCCGGGGTCGGGCATCATCTACTGCCTCACCGTCGCGGCGGCGGAGGATCTGGCCGAGGCGTTGATTGCGGCGGGGTACGACGTCGCCGCGTACACCGGCCGCACCGACGCCGCCGAGCGTGAACGGCTTGAAGCGGCGCTGCTGAACAACGAGGTCAAGGCGCTGGTGGCCACGTCGGCGTTGGGCATGGGCTTCGACAAACCGGACCTGGGATTCGTGGTGCACATGGGTGCGCCGGGGTCGCCGATCTCGTATTACCAGCAGATCGGCCGTGCCGGCCGCGGCACCGATCGGGCCGAGGTCGTGTTGCTGCCGGGCGCCGAAGACCGTGACATCTGGGAGTACTTCGCCTCCCTGTCGTTTCCGTCGGAGGACGTCGTGCGCATGCTTCTCGACGAGCTCGCCTCCTACGGAGACCAACCCGCATCGACGGCGCGGCTGGAAACCGCCGTGGACCTGTCGAGGTCGCGACTGGAGCAGGTGCTGAAGGTCCTCGACGTCGACGGCGCCGTGCGGCGAGTCCGGGGCGGGTGGATCGCCACCGGTGCGCCGTGGGAGTACGACACCGCCCGCTACGGCGGTTTGGCCGAGGCCCGCAAAGCCGAGCAGGAGGCGATGCTCGCCTACGAGCGACTCGGCGATGCTCCGGGCAGCAAGGTTGTCACGGACGAAGAGGGCACCCCGGACGGAGAGGGCGGAGATGGGTCGTCGTCACGCAACGGCGACCCCGACCCGGACGCCTGTCGCATGCTGTTCCTGCGCAGGCAACTCGACGACCCCACCGCCACCGGGCCCTGCGGACGCTGCGACAACTGCACCGGGCGGCACCTGTCCCCCGACATCGACGCGGAAGTCGACGACGTCGTGCGGGCACGGCTGACCGAACCCGGCGTGCGCATCCCCGCGCGGAAACAATGGCCGACCGGGCTCGACCGCCTCATGGCCGGTGGCGACGGACTCGGGCGCGCCGGTTCGACGCTCGGCGTGACCGGGCTGCGCGTGCCGCTGAAGGGCAAGATCGCCGGCGTCGGCGAAGGGCGCGCCATCGGGCGGCTCAACGACATCGCCCGCGGGCCGGCGCTGACCACGCTGCTCACCGACGCGTCGTGGCGCCCCGGCCCCGATTGGCGGAGCGACCGGGTGCTGCGCGACCTCGTCGACGTGCTCGCCGGGTGGGACTGGGAGGTGCGGCCCGACGCCGTCGTCGCGCTCGTCACCCACGACACCGTCGACCTGGACGCCCATGCGGCGGGATCCAGGGCGCCGGGGTCGACGGCCCCTGGAGCCGCGGGCGCGGACGATGCTGCCCTGGACGGGTCGGACTCCGATGGTGCCGCGGTGCATGGGTCGGGCCCCGATGGTGCCGCGCTGCATGGGTCGGCGCTCGACGAGATTGCCGTGGCCTGCGCGATCGCCATCTCCGACATCGGTCGCATGCGCTTCGGAGGCGTCCTGCCGGTGCGCGACGGATCCCGCCCCGTGGAGGCCCAGAACTCCGCGTACCGAGTCGCCGGCCTCGCCGACCGGTGGGACTGGACCGCCATCTCCGATCTCGAGCTGGGCAACGGGCCGATCCTGCTGGTCACCGACTGCATCGACACCGGATGGTCGATCACCCTCACCGCCGCCGCGCTCGCTTCCGCCACCGGCCGCGACGTCCTCCCGCTGGCCCTGGCCTCCCGCGGATAGGCGGCGCCGGGCGCTTTCGCCATTGGGCTCAGGGGCGGCCGTCGCAAAGCCCCCACCACACCGACGAATGTGCGCCACCTGCCCTCCCACGCACACTCGTCAAATGTGCAGCCCTCCCCGGAACCCCAGGACGCGCAAAAGCGCCGCACCTTCCAACGGAAAGTGCGGCGCCTTCGACGTCGATGCCACCCGCGCGGAACGGGAGGGGCGAACCGGGAGACTTACGCCTCGGCGGCCTCGGCCTCGACGATGCTGACGGTGCGCTTGTTGCGCTTGGTGCCGAACT
Organism: Corynebacterium sp. HMSC11E11; assembly: GCF_001807025.1. Lineage (NCBI taxonomy): Bacteria > Bacillati > Actinomycetota > Actinomycetes > Mycobacteriales > Corynebacteriaceae > Corynebacterium > Corynebacterium sp. HMSC11E11. The sequence continues at coordinate 8,393 of NZ_KV787128.1, forward strand.
GGACGGCGCCGGCCTTCAGGGCGAAGAGCGTGTCATCGCCGCCACGGCCAACGTTCTCACCGGGGTGGAACGAGGTGCCGCGCTGACGGACCAGGATCTCGCCGGCCTTGACCTGCTGGCCGCCGAAACGCTTCACGCCGAGGCGCTTGGCCTCGGAGTCGCGGCCGTTGCTGGTGCTGGATGCACCCTTCTTGGAAGCCATGATTCCTCCTTCAGGAAAAGCTTGTTTCGGTGGCTTACTTGGAAACGCCGGTGATCTTCAGGACCGTCAGCTGCTGACGGTGGCCGAAGCGACGCTTGTAGCCGGTCTTGTTCTTGTAGTGCATGCCGCGGATCTTCGGGCCCTTGGCGGCCTCGACGATCTCGGCGTTGACGGTGATCTTGGCAAGCTTCTCGGCGTCGGAGGTGACGTCGGCGCCGTCGACGAGCAGAACCGGGGTGAGAGCCACGGTGGAACCCGGCTCACCCTCGATCTTCTCGACCTTGACGAGGTCACCTTCGGCAACCTTGTACTGCTTGCCGCCGGTCTTGACGATCGCGTACATAGGAGGGCTACCCCTTTTTCGTTTACTCGACTCGAGAGACGAACGCCCCTCGACATGGACAGTTTCTTCTGCGTTCGGAGGCGGCCTCATGGCTCGTCGTCGCGGGTTTCCGCTCGCTCCCGGCACGGGCTCGATTCGGGCACGCCCGATACGCCTCTGAACAGCGACTGGTCAAGAGTAGCGAATCGCCCCGGTAAATGACAAACCGCCTTCCGCCGCCCCCGCCCCGCGGTGGTGGTCGCGGGGTGGGGTCGGCGTCGGGAGGTGGCCGGGTGGCCGGGCGGGTCAGCCGCGTGCGGTGCGGCGGACGACGCGTCGGCGACCGCGGCGGGCCTTGTTGCCGGTGCCGTCCTGCTTTGCGACGCCGGCCTTCTCCCCCGCGGCCTCGTTGCCGGAAGAGGTCGCCTTCTTGTCGGCGGTCCTCTTCGGCGCCTTGGCCTTGGGGGCGTCGGCGGCGGCATCGGCCGGGGCGCCGGCGGCGGTGCGGCGGACGACGCGTCGGCGGCCACGGCGGCGGGCCGGACGGTTCGAACCGGTGGCCTCGTCCTTGCCCTTGGCGCCCTCGTTGTTCGCGGACTTTTGGCTCGAGCGCCCGGCGCCCGACCCCTTGTTGTCCGACCCCTTGGTGTCCGACCCCTTCTTGTCCGAGGCCTTCTTGTCCGCCGACTTGCCCTTCTTGTCGTTCGAGGACTTGTCGTTCGAACCCTTGCCCTTCGAGCTCTTGGTCTCCGAGCCCTTGGCCTTCGAATCCTCGTTGCCGGAAGACTTCCGGTTCGAGCCCTTGCGGCCCGAGCTCTTGGCGTCCGAGCCCTTGGTCTTCGAGCCCTTGCCCTTCGAGCCCTCATCGTCCGAGCCCTTGCCGGCACCCTTTGCGTCGGCCGTGGCCGCGTCCCGGCCGGCGTCGACGCCGAAATCTTCCGGCTTGGGCGCATGGTCGGAACGGGAACGCCCACGCGTCGGGCGGTTGCGGCGCGGCGACTTCTCGAACGCCTCCAGCGCCTCCTCGTAGGTCTGCGGTTCGGCCGGGGCATCGTCCGCACCGCGCTTCGGCCTGGAGTCGACGGACACGGTGCGCTCCGGGGTCTCGGAGACGTCGGTGGTCGCCTTCTTCGCCGACGCCCGCCCGGTGCGCTCCGCCCGGCCGTCCTGCTGACCACCCTTGGTCTGCTCACCCTTGGCCTGACCGCCCTGCGACTGATCGCCCTGCGCCTGCTGCGCGGCATGCACCACGCGGCGGCGACGGCGACGACGCGTCGACCGGGACACGTAGCGGTCGTCCGACGGCTCATCCGGATCCTTGTCCCGCGCCTCGGCGACGGCGTCGGCCGCCAGGCGAGCCAGGGCATCGCCGTCGTCGGTGCGCTCATCACGCTTGTCGCGCTTGTCGCGGTCGTCGCGGGATGCTTCACGACGAGTCGTCTTCGCGTCATCCGCCCCCGACTCGTCGGCACCCCGACCCTCTTCGGCGGCACCGCGACCGCGGGACGACGAACGACGACCACGGCGACGGCGACGCGGCGGACGCGACTCCTCCGACTCGGCGCGCGTCACCGACTCGTCGACGGCCCGCTCCTCCTCGGACATCTCCTCGGCCCGATCCTCGGTCTGGTCGTCACGGCGGTCGTCACGGCGACCATCACGCTGGTCACCGCTCTGGTCATCGTTCCGACCGTCACGGCCCTGCTCCGGCCCCTGGCCCGAACCACCGCGACGGGAACCACGACGACGACCACGGCGACGACCCGAACCGCCGTCCCGCTCCCGATCGCCGGACGACGAACCACGCGAGCCGTCGTCAAGCTGCTCTTCCTGCACGGCATCGTCGGAATCCTTCTCGGAAACCTCGGCCCGCTCATCCTTGGCGTCCTTGCGGTGCATCGCCTCCGCCGCCGGATGCTTACCCGGAGGCTGATTGCGGCGACCGCGACGACGACCCCGCTGCTGCTCCTGTTCATGATCGACCGGATCGACATGAATGATCAGGCCACGGCCATTGCACGCCTCGCACGTCGTGGAAAACGTCTCCAACAGTCCGGTGCCCAGGCGCTTGCGGGTCATCTGCACCAGACCCAGCGACGTCACCTCCGACACCTCATGACGCGTGCGGTCCCGGCCCAACGCCTCCTTCAAACGACGCAGCACCAGGTCCTGGTTCTCCGGCAACACCATGTCGATGAAGTCGACGACGATCATGCCGCCGAGATCGCGCAGCCGCATCTGGCGGACGATCTCCTCCGCCGCCTCCAGATTGTTGCGGGTGACCGTCTCCTCGAGGTTGCCGCCGGCACCGGTGAACTTGCCGGTGTTGACGTCGATGACGGTCATCGCCTCGGTGCGCTCGATGATCAGCGTGCCGCCCGACGGCAGCCACACCTTCCGGTCCAGCGCCTTCGCCAGCTGCTCGTCGATGCGGTGATGCGCGAACACGTCCTCGCCGCCGTGCTGCTCGGCGTGGTAGCGCTGCAGACGATCCGACAGATCCGGGGCGACTTCGTCGACGTAGGAACGCACGACGCCCCACGCCTTGTCGCCCTCGACGACCAGGCGCGAGAAATCCTCGTTGAACAGGTCGCGGACGACCTTGATCAGCATGTCGGGCTCTTCGTACATGGTCACCGGCTTGGCGCCCTTGCGGCTCTTCGCCTCCGCAGTGCGCTTGTCGATGTCCCGCCACAGCCCCTCGAGACGATTGACGTCGGCGGCGATGGCCTCCTTGGTCACGCCCTCCGCGGCGGTGCGGATGATCGTGCCCGACCCCTGCGGCGTGACCTCCTTGAGAATCTCCTTCAGGCGCTTGCGCTCCGGCTCCGGCAGCTTGCGGGAAATGCCCGCGCTGTGGCCGCCCGGCACGTACACCAGGAAACGGCCGGCCAGGGAAATCTGCATGGACAGGCGGGCGCCCTTGTGGCCCACCGGGTCCTTGGTCACCTGCACCAGCACCTGGTCGCCGGCCTTGAGCGCGTGCTCGATGCGCCGCGACCGGCCGGAGGCGCCGAACGAACGCCAATTGACGTCCGCCGAGTACAGCACGCCGTTGCGGTCGGTGCCGATGTCGATGAACGCCGCCTCCATGCTGGGCAGCACGTTCTGCACGCGGCCGAGGTAAATGTCGCCGATGATCGACGTCTGCGTGTCCGAGGTGACGAAATGCTCGACGAGCAGATCGTCCTCCAGCACGCCGACCTGCGTGACCATGCCGTCGCCGTCGTGGCGGCGGCGTTCGCGCACCACCATCGTGCGCTCGACGGATTCGCGGCGGGCGAGGAATTCGGCCTCCGAGATGACGTGGCGCTTGCGGGATTCGGCGCGGCGATCGGCGCGACGGCGGCGCTGGGCCTCCAGTCGCGTCGAGCCCTTGATCGCCACCGGTTCGTCGACGACCGGCACCTCCGGCTCCGCATTGTCGTCCCGCTCGCCGCGGCGTGCGTTGTCCTGCTTGGCGACGCCCGCGTCACGGCCCTTCGCCGACTCGGAATCTGCGCCCGAGGAGTCCCGGCCGCCCGACGAATCACCGTCGGACGAGTCGCCGCCGGACGAACCCTGGCCGCCCCGACCGCGGCCACGGCCACGGCCACGGCGACGGCGGCGAGGGCGGGGCTCGCGACGGTTGGCATCATCGCCGGAATCAGCGTCGGTGGAGTCGGTGGAGTCGGCGCGATCGGCGTCGCCCGACTCGTCGGCGGCGTTGCCGGTCGCATCGGCGTCGGCCCCGGACGAGGAGTCCGTCGAATCGTCGGAGATGACCTCGATCGGCTCGGGCGCCATGAACACCGGAACGGCGAACGCCGGCTCCGCCGGCGGCGGGGTCACCGGCGGGACGATCTCCACGAGGTGATCGTCCTCCGGGGTCGACGGCTCGGCGGCCGCGGGCTCGGTGAAAGCCGGCTCCGCAGTCACGGGCTCAACGGTCGCGGACTCGGCGGGCGCGGACTCGGCGGGAGCACCCGCGACGATGGTCTCCTCGACCTCGACCTCATCGGCCTTCTTCGCGGGCGCAGCCGGCTTGGACGCGGCGCGCTTGGCGGTGCGGCGGGAACGCGAACGACGGGTGGCCTTCTTCGGCGCCTCCTCGGCGGCGGCGTTCTGCTCGGTCTCGTTCGGGGCGGACGCGTCGGCCTCGGGCTCGGCCTTCTCCGCGGCCTTGGCAGCCGTCTTCTTGGTCGCCTTCTTCGCTGTCTTCTTGGCGGTCTTCCTCGAAGCCTTCCGGGCGGCCTTCTTCGCGGCGGGCTTCTCCTCGGCCTTCTCGGCGGCCGACTCCCCCGACCGGCCGTCGTCAAGCGAACCCGAACCGGCCACCGCATCCAGGAAACGATTCCGATCCTCGGCCCCCACCGACGACGACGCCGACGTCACCACGACGCCCAACTCCGCCAGGGCGGCGATCACTTCCTTCGACGTGACGCCCACGGCCTTCGCCAAGGCATGCACGCGCATCCTCTCCGGCGCCGACCCACGATCGAAATCACGGGCACTCGACACGGTGTTATCGCTGAAATCCAGCACGATATGCGGTTCTCCTCAAGCCGCCCGGCCCACGCGCCGACCAGCGCACGCAAGCGCCGATCCGGGGGCCGCCAAAGACGGCGATCGTCGTTTTATCCAAGTTCTGTCGTCGTGCACGGCGTTCTGCGGTCAACGTCGTCACAGTAAATCGCGGAGCGAACGCGGCACACGCCCGCCATTGTCTCACACACGCCCCCTCCCCGCCGCCACACGCACGCCCCGGACACGCGAAAACCGGCTCCCCGCACGAAAAAAGCGGGAAGCCGGTGGAAAAACGAGCCGCCGGGAAAGGCCCGGCCGATTCCGGAACCGGACCTACAGGTTCGGGAACCAGATGCCGATCTCGCGCTCGGCGGACTCCGGCGAATCGGAACCGTGGACGATGTTCTCCGACACCTCGAGGGCGAAGTCACCGCGGATCGAACCCGGGGTGGCGGCCTCGACCGGGTTGGTGCCGCCGGCCAGCTGGCGCCACGCGGCAATCGCGTTCGGCCCCTCGACCACGCCGGCGACCAGCGGGGCGGAGGTGATGAAGTCGACGAGCTCGCCGTAGAACGGGCGCTCCTTGTGCTCGGCGTAGTGCTCCTCGGCAACGGCCTTGTCGGCGACGCGCAGGTCCATGGCCACCAGCTTCAGGCCCTTGCGCTCGATGCGGGAGATAACCTCGCCGACGAGGCCACGGCGGACGCCGTCGGGCTTGATCAGAATCAGAGTGCGTTCGGTCATGCGCAGCATCCTACTTCCCCGGCGCCACGCACGGCCACCGGGGATGCGTGGCGCACGTCACATGTGCTGCGTGGTCAGCAGCCCACGCTCCATGCGGTCGAGGAGGTTCTTGCGCAGATGCAGGATGTACGCCCACACCAGCGCGAAGAAGACGCCCACGAAACCCATCGACCAGTGCGCCACGATCGCCAGCACGCCGAACACCTGCAGCACGATGTTCGCCTGCAGCGCCCACGGCTGCTTCTGCAAAAACGCCATGGCCACCATCGCCAGGCCCAGCAGCGTGATGTACCAGATGGCGAAGGTCGTGCCGAACAGCCCGCCGCCGTCGACGCGCGCCACGACGGTCAACCCCAACAACACCGAAATCGCCTGCATGATCAGGGTGCCGGCCATGACGCCGCGCAGACCCTTCATCGGGTCCTTCTCCGGGGCGTGGCCGGCGCCGAGCGGTCCGTACTTGCCGCCGTCGGACAGGTCGCGCCCCTCGCGGTAGGCACGCAATTCCTCCGCGGACGCGTCCGCGTGACGACGGCCCGCCTCATCGCCGCCCGGGCGGGAGGTGGATCGATCCTCGGTCATTGGGGGTCCTTTCCGAAAAGCGTGCGGGCCTCGCCTGCGGTGACCACCGAACCGGTGACCACCACACCCGAGCCGCTGACGATGCCGTCGCCGGAGTCGGTCTCCTCCGCCAGGGCGATGGCCAGCTCGATGGCCGACGGCAACGTGTCGATGCGGTGAATGCGTTCCTCGCCGAAGACCTGTTCCGCCAGCTCGGCGAGGTCGTCGACGTGCAGGGCGCGCGGCGAGGCGTTCTGCGTCACCACGAGCTCCTCGACGTAGGGTTCGAGCTCCTCGAGGATGCCGCGGGCGTCCTTGTCGCCGAGCACCGCGACGACGCCGACGACCTTGCGGAACTCGAACTCCGCCGTCAGCGCCTCGCGCAGCGCCCGGGTCCCGTGGGGGTTGTGGGCGGCGTCGATGAACACCGTCGGCGCCGACCGGACGCGCTCCAGGCGGCCCGGGGAGGCCACCGTGGCGAATCCCTCGCGCACGGCGTCGATGCTCAGCGGCCGGCCCGGCCCCGCACCGAAGAACGCCTCGACGGCCGCGAGCGCGGTCGCCGCGTTGCGGGCCTGGTGCGGGCCGTGCAACGGCAGATGGATGTCCTCGTACTCGCCGGCCAACCCGCGCAGCGTCAGGTTCTGCCCGCCGACGGCCAGGGTGTGGGCGATGACGCCGTACTCGGAACCGGCGCGGGCCACCGCCGCGTCGCATTCGACGGCGCGGGTGAGCAGCACCTCCATGGCCTCCGTCTCCTGCTCGGCGATGATCGCAACGTTGTCCGGCGGAGCCAGCAAATCCTCGGCGTTCCAGCGGGACTTGATGATGCCCGCCTTCTCCCCCGCGATCTCCGTCAACGTGTCGCCCAGGTAATCGGTGTGGTCGCGCCCGACCGGACACACCACGGCGACGTCGGCATCGGCGACGTTGGTCGCGTCCCACGTGCCGCCCATCCCGACCTCCACCACCGCGACATCGACCGGAGCGTCGGCGAACGCGGCGAAGGCCATCGCCGTGAGCACCTCGAACTTCGACATGCGCGGGCCTCCCTCGGCCTCCGACGCCGCGTCGACCATCTCGACGTAGGGCTCGATCTCGCGCCAGACCCGCACGTAATCGCGCGGGTGCAGCGGCACGCCGTCGACCGCGATGCGCTCGGTGACCAACTGCAGGTGCGGGCTGGTGGTGCGGCCGGTGCGGCGGCCCAACGCGCGGACCAGCGACTCGATCATGCGCACCGTCGACGTCTTGCCGTTGGTGCCGGCGACGTGGATGACCGGCGCCGACCGCTCGGGGTGGCCGAGCAGGTCCATGAGCTTTTCTACGCGCTCCAGCGACGGGTCGATCTTCGTCTCCGGCCAGCGGGTGTCCAGCTCGGCCTCCACGGCCGCCAGTTCGGCGAGATCCTCCCGGGTGATCTCCCTCGACTCCGGGGCGTTGACCGGCTGGTCGACGTCGACGGGCAGGCTCAGGCCGCCCTCGTCCATCGACACCGCGCCGAACCGGCCCAGCATGTCGACGTCCGCACCACCGTCGCGCGCGGCCTCCGCGGCCATCACCGCGTCGGACACCGGCGAAGAGTCATCCGCACCATCCGCGTCACCGGATTCAGCGGAGCCGTCGTCGGGTCGACCCGAGTATTCGCCCGACGCCTCGCCCCTCAGGGACGCGGCCAACTCGCGGGGCTCGGTGTCCTCCACGATCTGCGCCGTCGCCGGGTCGAACCCGTCGTCGTCGGAAAGCTCCAGCGGTTCGCCGGAACCGGCCCCGACCTGCCCCGCACCGGGATCGGCCGGCGCGAGATCATCGAGGATCAGACGGATCTCGTCGTCGCCCCGGCGGTCGTCGTCCTTGTTGCCCGTCATGCCTTCGGCAGCCCCTCCAGCCGGGCGGTGATGCGCTCGATCTCCTCGCGCGCGACCTGGTTGCGGGTGCGGATCTTGTCCACGACCGCCTCCGGAGCCTTCGCCAGGAAGGACTCGTTGCCCAGCTTCTTCTCGGTGCCCGCCAGCTCCTTCTCCGCCACGGCAAGGTCCTTCTCCAGGCGCTTGCGCTCGGCGGCGACGTCGACGGTGCCGGACGTGTCCAGCTCGACGGTGACCGTCGCCGTCGACAGGCGCACCTCGATGGACGCGGTGGCGGTGAAGCCCTCCTCCGGCGTCTCCAGTCGGGCCAGCGACCGGACGATGCCCTCCTGCGCGGACAGGTCCGCGGCGGCCGCGTCGAACCGGGCGGGCACGCGCTGCGACGGCTTGACGCCCTGGTCCGAGCGGAAGCGGCGCACCTCGGTGACCAGCTTCTGCGCGTCGTTGATGCGGCGGGCGGCATCGGCGTCGACGTCGGCGCCACCGTTGGCCTCGCCGGCGGTCGGCCAGGAAGCGATGACCAGCGACTCGGGCGTGCCCTCGTCACCGTCGGTCAGGGCCTTCCACAGCACCTCCGTGACGAACGGGATCGTCGGGTGCAGCAGACGCAGCAGCACGTCGAGCACGTGACCCAGCACCTGGCGGGTCGACTCGGAACGGGCGGCCTGCTCGGCCGTCGGCTCCTCGCCCTCCGCCAAACGCGGGAAGTCCACCTTGGACATCTCCAGGTACCAGTCGCAGAACTCGTCCCACGCGAAGTGGTACAGCGCCTCGTTGGCCTTGGCGAACTCGTACTTGTCCAGCGCCTCGTCGACCTCGGCGCGGACCTGCTCCAGGCGGTCCAGGATCCACCGGTCGGTGTCGGTCAGCGTCTCGCGGGCCGGCAGCTCGCCGACGTGCGCGCCGTTCATCAGCGCAAAGCGCGTCGCGTTGAACAGCTTCGTGGCGAAATTGCGGGAGCTCTGCGCCGAATCCTCACCGACCGGCAGGTCCGAGCCCGGATTCGCGCCGCGGGCCAGCGTGAACCGCAGCGCGTCGGCGCCGTAGTCGCGCACCCAATCCAGCGGGTCGATGCCGTTGCCCAGCGACTTGGACATCTTGCGGCCCTGCTCGTCGCGCACCAGCCCGTGCAGGAACACGTCGGTGAACGGGATCTGCGGGCGACCGTCGACGCCCTCGCCCAACGGCGAGTTCGGCAGGGTGGCCGCGAAGGTCGAGAACATCATCATGCGCGCGACCCAGAAGAACAGGATGTCGTAGCCGGTCACCAGCACCGAGGTCGGGTAGAACTTGGCCAGCTCCGGGGTGGCCTCCGGCCAGCCCATCGTGGAAAACGGCCACAGCGCCGACGAGAACCACGTGTCCAGCACGTCGGGGTCCTGGTGCCAGCCCTCGCCCGTCGGAGCCTCGTCATCCGGCCCGACGCAGACGATCTCGCCGTCCGGCCCGTACCAAATCGGAATGCGGTGGCCCCACCACAGCTGACGGGAGATGCACCAGTCGTGCATGTCGTCGACCCAATCGAACCAGCGCGGCTCCTGCGACGCCGGGTGGATGGCGGTGTCGCCGCGGCGGATCGCATCGCCGGACATCTCGGCCAGCTTGTCGACCTTGACCCACCACTGCTCCGACAGGCGCGGCTCGATGACCTCGCCCGAACGCTCCGAGTGGCCCACGGAGTGGACGTAGGGGCGGACCTCCTTGACGATGCGCCCCTGCTCCCGCAGCGCCTCGGTCACCGCGGCGCGCGCCTCGAAACGATCCATGCCGTCGAAACGCGTGCCGGTGCCGGTGATCGCGCCGGTTTTGTCGATGACCTCCGGCATGTCCAGGTCGTGCCGCTGGCCCATGGCGAAGTCGTTGGGGTCGTGCGCCGGGGTGATCTTCACCGCACCGGTGCCGAACTCCGGGTCGACGTAATCGTCGGCGATGACCTGCAGCGTCAGATCGTCGCGGAACGGGTGCGGCAGCGTCGTGCCCACCAGGGCGGTGTACCGCTCGTCATCCGGGTGCACCGCCACCGCGACGTCGCCGAGCATCGTCTCCACGCGGGTCGTCGCCACGACGATCGACTGGTCGCCGTCGCCGTAGCGGAACGACACCAGCTCGCCGTCGCGATCCTCGTACTTGACCTCGATGTCGGAAATCGCGGTCTGCAGCACCGGCGACCAGTTGACCATCCGCTTGGCACGGTAAATCAGGCCCTGGTCGAACAGCTCCTTGAAAATGGTCTGCACCGCACGCGACAGCCCCTCGTCGAGGGTGAACCGCTCGCGCGACCAGTCGACGGAATCGCCGATCTGGCGCATCTGGCCGCCGATCTTGCCGCCGTATTCCCGCTTCCACTCCCAGACGCGCTCGATGAACTCCTCGCGCCCGTAGTCGAACCGGTCCTTGCCCTCGGTCTCCTTCAGCTGCGCCTCGACCTTGGTCTGCGTGGCGATGCCCGCATGGTCCATGCCCGGCAGCCACAGCACCTCGTAGCCCTGCATCCGCTTGCGGCGGGCCAGGGCGTCCATCAGCGTGTGGTCGAGCGCATGGCCCATGTGCAGCTGGCCCGTCACGTTCGGCGGCGGCAGCACGATGGAATACGCCGGCTTGTCGCTGGTGGCGTCGGCGGTGAAGTACCCGGCATCCACCCAGCCCTGGTAGAGATCCGCCTCCACCTCGGAGGGGTTCCACGACTTCGGCAGATTGTCGGCGCGGTTCGGAAGATTCTCGGCGTTGGTCACGTCGGACAGTCTAGAGGGTCGCCCGGATCCCGCCGCCCACCACGTCCTGCCCGGTCACCTGGAAAAGCAGACGGGGCGTCGCAAAGCAGCATTGCTTTACGACGCCCCACGCGGCACCAGTCCGGCCCGGGCCCTACCCGAGCCCGCCGGACGCGGCCCTGCTCAACCCCCCTAGGGCAGCAGGTCGGCCACCGCATCACGCTCGGCACGCAGCTCCGCCACATTGGCGTCGATGCGGGCGCGCTGGTAGTCGGAAATCTCCAGGCCCTGGACGATCTCCCACTTGCCGTCGACGGAACGACACGGCATGCCGGCCACCAGGCCCTCGTCGATGCCGTAGGAACCATCCGACGGCAGCGCCACCGACACCCAGTCGTCGCCCGGAACGCCCTGCACCCAGTCACGCATGTGATCGATGGCCGCCGCCGCAGCCGACGCCGCCGACGACGAACCGCGGACCTCGATGATCTCCGCGCCGCGCTTGGCCACGCGCGGAATGAAATCGTCGTCCAGCCAGGACTGCTCGACCAGATCCGACACCTTCTCCCCGCCGACCGTGGCGTAGGACACGTCCGGGAACTGCGTCGCAGAGTGGTTGCCCCACACGACGACCTTCTCGAAATCGCTCACCGTACGGTCCAGCTTGCCGGCCAGCTGCGACAGGGCGCGGCTGTGATCCAGGCGCATCATCGCCGTGAAACGGTCCGACGGGATGTCCTTCGCGTGCTCGTTGGCGATGAGCGTGTTGGTGTTGGCCGGGTTGCCCACGACCAGAACGCGGATGTCATCCGCCGCATGATCGTTGAGGGCCTGCCCCTGCGGGCCGAAGATCTTGCCGTTGGCCGACAGCAGCGCCGAACGCTCCTCGCCCTTGCCGCGCGGCTTCGCGCCGACCAGGAACGCCGCATTGGCGCCATCGAACGCCTTGTTCGGGTCATCGGTGATGTTGATGCCGCGCAGAAGCGGGAAAGCGGAGTCCTGAAGCTCCATCGCCACACCCTCGGTCGCGCCCAGCGCAGCCGGGATCTCGAGGAGGCTCAGCTCCACCGGGACGTCATAACCGAACACGTCGCCGTGGGCCAGACGAAACAGCAGAGAGTACGAAATCTGACCGGCGGCGCCGGTGACGGCGACCTTCACGGGGGAAACGCTCACGGTGGTCCTTTCCTTGGATTCTGTTACGCGCTCAACGATATAGCCGGTTCGCCCGATGCGCAGATGGGGGAGGACACGGTCGGCGCGTGACGAATCTGGATAGCATGAAACGGATGGTGCCCGGCACTTCACTTTTTCACGGCCGAACGCCGTGCAGAACGGGCATATCACCCCCGATCACCGACGGGGCACCACCCGAAAATGCGGAAAGGCAACACATGAAGGCCTCAGGGAGCAGCGACGCAGTCCCCCACGCCGTCCTCGAGGCGGCTCTCGGCGAGTTCACCGCCAAGGGGTACGCCGACGCGCGCCTCGACGCCATTTCGTCGTCGTCCGGCGTCTCCAAGCGCATGCTGCACTACCACTGCGGCGACAAAATGGGCCTCTACCGCACGACCATGCACTACGTGCTCAGCTTGCTGCGCCCCGACCCCGAGGCGCTGCGCATCGACTCCGAGGTCCCCGTCGACGTCCTCCGCCACGTCGTCGGCGTCATCTTCGACCGCTTCGCCGACAACCCGTCGGCGGTGCGCTTCATCGCCCAGGAGAACATGCACCCCATCCTCCCACTGGAGGAATCCTCCGCCCTGGCCGAACAGTCCCCCATCGTCCTCGAGTTCGACCGCGTGCTGCTGCTCGGCCGCGACTACGGTGCCTTCCGCACCGACGTCTCCGCCCTGGACATCTATTACATCGTCGCGTCGATGGCCCAGTTCCCCACCCTCAACGAGCGCACCTTCCGCAACCTCTACAGCCTCGAACTCACCTCCGAGACGCTCATCGACCGTCTCCGCGAAATGGCCCGCGACGCCGTCACCGGGTTCCTCACCGCCTCGACGACCTGGCAGCACGGCAACTCCTACGTGACCACCACCCCGCGGCGGAAGGTCGTCGAGCCCCGCCTCGTCGACGAGGTCTACGCCGACGAGTCCCCCGCCCTCCTCGACGACCGCGCCGACGGCGACGTGGCGCCGACGTTCACGGACATGTACGACGACGGCGACGAGTAGCTTTCGAGACGACGGCCCGGCCCCACACGAACGGGGCCGGGCCGTTCTCTCTTTCGCCGCCGACGAACTTGCGGTTCGTGCCTCTGCTTCGGTTCTTCGCTTGACGACGATGGGACCGGGACGTCGTCAAGCCTCTTCCGATTGCGCTCGGCCTCGCGACGCGACGTACTCTTTAGTTCGACGTTCATCTGACTGGTAGAAGGTGTGCAGTGACCGCTCCAGCCCCCACGGCGCCCCCGCAGGCCCGGATGTCATTCCTGGATCGGTGGCTCCCCGTGTGGATCATCCTCGCCATGACCCTTGGCCTCGCGATCGGCCGATTCTTCCCCGGCATCGGCGACGCGCTCGGCGCGATGGAGGTCGGCGGCATCTCACCGCCCATCGCCCTCGGCCTGCTGGTGATGATGTACCCGCCGCTGGCGAAGGTCCGCTACGACGAGGCCGGCGAAATCGCCGCCGACAAACGGCTCATGACCGTCTCGGTGCTGCTCAACTGGGTGATTGGCCCCGCCTTCATGTTCGCCCTGGCCTGGATCTTCCTCCCCGACGAGCCCGCCCTGCGCACCGGGCTGATCATCGTCGGCCTCGCCCGCTGCATCGCCATGGTCCTCGTGTGGAGCGACCTGTCCTGCGGCGACCGCGAAGCCACCGCCATGCTCGTGGCCATCAACTCCGTCTTCCAGGTGCTCATGTTCGGCGTGCTCGGCTGGTTCTACCTGCAGATCCTGCCGTCATGGCTCGGCCTGGAAACCACCAGCGCCGAATTCTCCTTCCGGTCCATCGTTACCTCCGTCGTCGTGTTCCTGGGCATCCCGCTGCTCGCCGGCGTCGTCTCCCGCATCGTCGGCGAGAAAGCCAAGGGCCGCGACTGGTACGAATCGACTTTCATCCCCCGCATTTCCCCGCTCGCGCTCATCGGCCTGCTGTACACGATCGTGCTGCTGTTCTCCCTGCAGGGCGACCAGATCACTTCGCAGCCGGGGACGGTCGCCCGCCTCGCACTGCCGCTGCTGGCCTACTTCGTGGGCATGTTCTTCATCGCCCTCGCCGCCTCGAAGGCGTCGGGAATGACCTACGCCCAGTCCGCGTCGGTGTCCTTCACCGCCGCCGGCAACAACTTCGAACTGGCCATCGCCGTGGCCATCGGCACCTTCGGCGCCACCTCCGCCCAGGCCCTGGCCGGCACCATCGGCCCGCTCATCGAGATCCCCGTCCTCGTCGGCCTCGTCTACCTCATGCTGTGGCTCGGGCCGAAACTGTTCGCCGGCGACGCGACGCTGCCGCCGCGGTGACGTCCCCGAAACGGCGAACACGCGACAACGGCTCGGCCCCAAACTAACGGGGGCCGGGCCGTTGCCGCGTCGGCGTCGTAAAGCGAAAGCTACGCGCTGCGCTCGCCCGGCTCCGCGAGGACGAGCTCCGGGGCGGCGCCGTCGGTGACGCAGTTGCGGTGGATGATGACCTGCGAGACGTCGTCGCGGTCCGGCACGTCGAACATCACCGGCACGAGGATCTCCTCCATGATGCCGCGCAGGCCGCGGGCGCCGGTCTTGCGTTCGATGGCCTTGCCCGCGATGGCGTGCAGCGCGTCGTCGTCGATGGTCAGCTCCACGCCGTCCATCTCGAAGAGGCGCTCGTACTGGCGGACCAGCGAATTGCGCGGCTCGGTGAGCACGCGGACCAGCGCGTCCTCGTCGAGGTTGGTCACCGACGCGATGACCGGCAGGCGGCCGATGAACTCCGGGATCAGGCCGAAGCGGATCAGGTCCTCCGGCAGCACCTCGCGGAACGGGTCGACCTCGTCGACGTCCGACTTCGAGTGCACGTCCGCGCCGAAGCCGAGGCCCTTCTTGCCGACGCGTTCCTGGACGACCTTCTCCAGGCCGGCGAACGCGCCCGCCACGATGAACAGCACGTTGGACGTGTCGAACTGGATGAACTCCTGGTTCGGGTGCTTGCGCCCTCCCTGCGGCGGCACCGCGGCGACGGTGCCTTCGAGGATCTTCAGCAGCGCCTGCTGCACGCCCTCACCCGACACGTCGCGGGTGATGGAGGGGTTCTCCGACTTCCGGGAAATCTTGTCCACTTCGTCGACGTAGATGATGCCGCGCTGCGCCTTCGCCACGTCGAAATCGGCGGCCTGCAGCAGCTTGAGCAGGATGTTCTCCACATCCTCGCCGACATAGCCGGCTTCCGTGAGGCTCGTTGCGTCGGCGATGGCGAACGGCACGTCGAGCTTCCGGGCCAGCGTCTGCGCCAGATGCGTCTTGCCGCAGCCGGTCGGGCCAAGCAGGAGGATGTTCGACTTCGACAGTTCGACGTCGTCGCGGGCGCCCTGCTCTTCGGCGCGGATGCGCTTGTAGTGGTTGTACACCGCAACGGCGAGCGTGCGCTTGGCGACGTCCTGGCCAATGACGTACTCATCGAGGAAGTCGCGGATCTCCGCCGGGCGCGGCAGACGATCGCCGCTTTCCTCCGGCGCAGAGCCGACGTTGAGCTCTTCCTCGATGATCTCGTTGCACAGCTCGATGCACTCGTTGCAGATGTAGACGCCCGGCCCGGCGATGAGCTTCTTGACCTGCTTCTGGCTCTTCCCGCAGAAAGAGCATTTCAGCAGATCGGCGCTTTCCTGCATGCGTGCCATACTCGTGCGGCCCCTCTTCCCTGGTCGTCGTGTCGGCGGGAGTTCCTCCGGCGCGTCCGTTTCCGCGCCGTGCCGTGCGCCCGCTTTCGCGGCCTTTCCGGTGGCAACCCCGGATGCGGCGATGTCATTCCGCCGGGCCCGCGCCCTACCGGTCGTCGGCAGTCGAGGGCTCGATCGCACCCAGCCTAGCCGCCCGCCCGGATTCGGCCCACCAGCCCGGCGACCACGGCGCGCCGCGCCCCTCGCCGCCGCCGACGCAGCCACGTGGTCGCCCACGCCTCAACCCAAACCACGGGGTCCAGACCACGGGGTCGCCTCAAAATTAGCCCCAAACCACGGGGTCCAAACTGCGGGGTCGCCTCAAAATTAGCCCCAAACCACGGGCTCGCCGCCGAACCCGTGGTTTGGACCCCGTGGTTTAGCGGCTTCGTGTCGCTCACCCAGCATGGTCGCCCCAATCGACTCAGCGCAGCGACTTGGCCCCAGCGATGAGCGGGATCTGCAGCGGCAGACGACCGTAGGCGATGGCTCGCATAGCGGGACTCTTACCACGCCAGTCCCACGCCATCTTGATGTTGCCCACCCAAAGGGCGGTGAGAAGTCCCACCGCGAACGTCGCGGCGGCACTGCGGGTGCGTGGCATCGACAACGCCGCAGCCGTGCCGACTTCGACGACACCGGACCCGACCGTCCAGGCACGCTTCGGCCCGGGCAGGAAGTCCGGGATGAGCCGGTCGATGACGCGAGCCGTCTTCGGCGGAAAGTGCAAAGCGCCGACCCCCGCCAGAGGAACGATCACTGCGGCCAGGCGCACGGGTTCGGGGATCTGCATGGGCACGGCGACTCTCCTCGACGAATCGGTCATGGGAAGCGGGTCCGAATCTCCCCGCAACCGACGCCCACACTTTACGCGACCGACCGGCCACCGTTGCCGGAACGACTTCCATCGAACGCCGAAAATGTTCACATTGCGCACACATTGCCACGAGACGAACACGTGGCTACCGTGAGACTCACCTCACATTCAGCCCAACGGGCACACCGAGGCTCACCCGGCCGGCCACAACGAACGTCACGCCGACGGCCACACCGGCGAACACTCGACCGTCAACCCGACGAGAGTCCCGACAGCGCCGGAGAACCCATGAAATCCACGATCAAGGCGAAGCGATGAAGACCACGACCCCATCGAGCCCACCGACCACGACCCCGACCACCAAGAGGAAGCAACGCGCAATGGGCGCGCTCGAACCCCCCACGAACACCCGGCCGAGACTGCGGGGGATCCTCTCCGACATGACGGCGACGGCCATCGGCAACGCGTTCGTGGCCCTGCTCTTCGCAGCGTCCGGCCCCGTCGCCGTCATCCTCGCCGCAGCAGCCCAGGGAAATCTCGACGGACCACTGGTGTCGTCGTGGATTTTCGGCGTCTTCCTGGGCAACGGCCTGCTCACGATCTTCCTGAGCTGGCTCTACCGCTCCCCGCAGGCGTACTTCTGGACGATCCCCGGCACCGTCATCGCGGGCGACGCCCTCTCGCACCTGCCCTTCGCCGAAGTCCTCGGCGCGTACGTGCTCACCGGCCTTCTCATCTTCCTGCTCGGCTGGACGGGCCTGGTCGCGCGCGTGATGGACGCGCTTCCGCCGCAAGTCGTCATGGCCATGGTCGCCGGCATCTTTCTGCGATTCGGCCTCGAACTCATCGACGCCTCACTCACCGATCCGCTCATCGCGCTGCCGATGATCCTGCTGTTCGTCGCCTTGACGGCCATGCCGAAAATCGGAAAGTTTGCGCCGCCCGTCGCACTGGCCGCGGGCGTCGGCACCGCCGTCACGCTGCTGGCCGGACGTCTCGGCCCCGGAGCACTCGATGGTGGCATCGTCGCCTCACCCGTGCTGACCATGCCCGCCTTCTCGCTGGCCGCGACGATCGAACTCGTCATTCCGCTGGCGATCACCGTCGTCATCGTGCAAAACGGACAGGGCGTCGCGGTGTTGCGCGCCGCCGGCCACCGCCCGCCCGTCAACGTCGCCTCCGCCTTCAGCGGCGTGGGCACGGTCCCCCTCGCGTTTCTCGGATCGACCCCGACGTGCCTGACCGGACCGACCAACGCCCTCCTCGTCGCCGAAGGTCGCAAGGAGACCCACTACGCCGCGGCCATCGCATGTGGCGTGCTTTCTATCGGCGTCGGCCTCATCGCCCCGGCTTTCACCGGCTTCATCCTGGCGATGCCGGCGGCGTTCATCGGCACCCTCGCGGGCGTCGCCATGTTCACGCCGCTGAAGAACGCGTTCCTCGCGGGATTCTCCGGCGGCGCCTCCGCGGGTGCACTGGCCTGCTTCCTGGTGACGTTCTCCGAGCTGAGCCTCCTCGGCATTTCGGCGCCGTTCTGGGGACTCGTCATCGGCGTCATCGTCGCAAAGCTGCTCGATCCCACCCCCAAATCACCCCCGAAGCGCCCCTGACCGTACAGCGAACACATCACGGCCCCTGCCTCTCGACGAACCGCGTTCGAGCAGTACAGGGGCCATGTTCGTGTCGCGAACCCTCGATTACATCCCCCATTTCGCGTGCGCATCGCGAACCCGGCAAAACATGACCCCCATCACAAAATTGACTGTTTGTGACACGGAACACTCGATGTAGATTCCTTGACACGGCAAAACGTTCGTATCGCGCATTATCGTTCGCACAGCGAACCCTGGCAACTCGGACGTCCGCCTCGCCCCACCCGAGCCCCGACCCGCCGCGGGGCCCGACCCACAAGGAGTCCCTCGCAATGACCCCACCCACCACCGGCACGACCGCCGCCCGCACGGCCCCCGGCCCTTGGGCATCACCGACGCACCGTCGCTCGATCCTGCTCGTCCTGGCCATCGTGGCCATCGCGATCCTCTTCGACGGCTACGACCTCGTCATCTACGGCGCGGTCCTGCCGACGCTGCTCGCCGACCCGTCGCAGATCGGCGCCCTGACCCCCGAAACCGCCGGAACGCTCGGCGCTTGGGCCCTCATCGGCGTTCTCGTCGGCGCACTCACCGCCGGCGCGGTCGGCGATCGCTTCGGCCGCAAGCGCGTCATGCTCGCCGCGTCCGTGTGGTTCTCGGCGGGCATGGCCGCCACCGCACTGACCACGTCGGCGACGACCTTCGGCTTCTTCCGGTTCCTCACCGGCGTCGGCGTCGGCATGATCGTCGCCACCGGCGGCGCCATCATCGCCGAGTTCGCGCCGCGGGGCCGCAAGAACCTGTTCAACGCCATCGTCTACTCGGGCGTCCCCGCAGGCGGCGTACTCGCATCGGTGCTGGCGATCCTGCTTCTCGACGCCATCGGTTGGCGCGGACTGTTCCTCATCGGCGCTTCTCCGCTGCTGTTCCTCGTCCCGATGATCGTCGTCGCCCTGCCCGAATCCCCGCGGTGGCTCGTCTCCGTGGGACGCACCGAAGAGGCGCTGACCGTCTGCGAGCGGCACGGCCTTCCGCAGGCGGACTTCATGCCCGCCCCCGCCGCGCACACCACCTCCGCAAACACCGCCTCCGCACACGCCGCCCCCGAGCACGACGCCACCCACGCCACCCCGGCTCCGGCCCCGGCCGCGAAGGTCGGTTACGCCGCCCTGTTCTCTCGCACCTACGCCATCGGCGCCATCCTCATCGGATTCATGAGCTTCACCGGCCTGCTGCTGACCTACGGACTCAACACGTGGCTGCCCAAGATCATGGAAAACGCGGGCGGCCAGGCCAAGGGATCCCTGCTGTTCCTCGTGGTGCTCAACGGCGGCGCGATCGCCGGCGGCCTCGCCGCATCGTGGCTGGCCGACCGCATCGGCGCAAAACGAGTCGTCGCGGCGACGTTCCTCATCGCCGCACTGTGCCTGGTCGCACTGCCCATGAACCTTCCCCTCGGCGTCCTGTACGCGGCGGTGGCCATCGCCGGCTTCGGCACGATCGGCACGCAGGTCCTGGTCTACGGCCTGACCGCCAACTACTTCGGCACCGAGGCCCGAGCGGCTGGCGTCGCCTGGTGCGCCGGGTTCGGCCGCATCGGCGGCATCCTCGGCCCCGTCATCGGCGGCGTGATCATCGGCGCCGGACTGTCGTCGGGCTCCGCCCTGTACATCTTCGCCGGACTGGCCCTCGTCGGCTCTGTGCTCACCGCACTGGTGCCGCGCTCCCCCGCCCAAGAGCAGCGCATCGAACTGCTCCCCGAACCCGAGCAGGCCGCCACGTCAACCCAGGTCGCCGCGACCAAGTAGCCGCAACCGCCTCCCACGCGGACGTCCACGAACGAACCAGCGCCTCCTCGCCCGGCCACAAGACCGGACGCGGAGGCGCTGGCGTCGTAAAGCAAAAAGATGCGGCGGACTGAAATGCGGCCGAAAGAACAAAATACGGCCGAGAGAATGAGGAAAGACCCGCCGCGACGATGAAGTCGACGGCGAAGTCTACGGCCGGACTCAGGCGCCCAACGTCTCCGACACCGCGAACGGCGCCTCGGTGACGGCGCGGACCGACTCCACGGTCTCTCCCTCCGCGCACTCCAGCAGCGTCAGCCCCTCATTCGCATCGACGGCGAACACCGCGTAATTGGTCACGATCATGTCCACGCACTTCGCGCCCGTCAGCGGCAACACGCACGCCGGCAGGATCTTCGACGTGCCCTTCTTGGTGACGTGATCCATCATCACGATGATCGACTTCGCGCCATGGACCAGATCCATCGCGCCACCCATGCCCTTGACCATCTTGCCCGGAATCATCCAGTTGGCCAGGTCCCCGAACTGCGACACCTCCATCGCGCCGAGAACGGCGACGTCGACGGCCCGCGACCGGATCATGGCGAACGAATCCGAGGAAGAGAAATAGGACCCGCCCTCGGCGATGGTGATGGTCTCCTTGCCGGCGTTGATCAACTCCGGATCGATCTCGTCTTCGGTCGGGTACGGGCCCACGCCGAGAATGCCGTTTTCCGAATGGAGCACGACCTCGAGATCGTCGGGCAGGTACCCCGGGATGAGCGTCGGCATGCCGATGCCCAGATTCACGTACTGGCCGTTGACCAGCTCCTTGGCCACGCGCGCGGCCATCTGCTGCTTCGTCCAGGTCACTTCTCGCTCACCGTCCTGTTCTCGATGCCGGTCTCCTGCGGACCCACGACGACCACCCGGTCGACGTAGATGCCCGGCAGGTCGACCTCGTTGGGGTCGATCGCATCGACCAGGTGCTCGACCTGGGCGATCGTCGTCTTGCCGCTCATCGCGGCGTCCGGGTTGAAGTTCATGGCCGTCTTGTTGAAGACGAGATTGCCGTAGCGGTCGCCCTTGTGGGCGTGGACCAGCGCGAAGTCGGCGCGGATGCCCTCCTCGAGCACGTAGAGCCGCCCGTCGAACTCGCGGGTCTCCTTCGGCTTCGACGTCTCGGCGACCGTGCCATCCGGGTTGTAGCGCACCGGCAGGCCACCCTCGGCGACCTGCGTGCCGACGCCGGCGGTGGTGTAAAACGCCGGGATTCCGGCGCCGCCGGCGCGCATGCGCTCGGCCAACGTGCCCTGCGGCGTGAACTCCACCGACAGCTCGCCGGCCAAGTATTGGCGCGCGTACTCCTTGTTCGACCCGATGTACGAGCCGATGGTGCGGGCGATGCGCCGGTCCTCCAGGAGTGTGCCCAGACCGAAGCCGTCGGTGCCGCAGTTGTTGGAGATGATGGTCAGCTCTCCGGAGCCCAGTTCACGGAGCGCGGCGATGAGAACGGAGGGGATGCCGACGAGGCCGAACCCGCCGACGGCGATGGACGCGCCGTCCGGGATGTCGGCCACCGCGGCATCTGCGGAGGGAAGGGTCTTGTCAAGCATGGCCAAAACTGTACACTGGTGTTCGCAGGTTGTACAGCGGTTCGCAGAGCGCACAGCGAACGACGAGCCGTCGTCACGCACGAGCAACCCGCTACCGTCGACGACGACCGCACCAACCGAGAGGTGAACCATGAACGAACCGAAGGCCCCCGACGCCCTCCACGTCCAGTCGCTGGCCCGCGGCCTGTCCGTCATCCGCGCATTCGGCGCCGAACGTCCCCGACAAACGCTGGCGCAAGTCGCCGACGCCACCGGACTCGCCCGCGCCACCACCCGCCGCTTCCTGCACACGCTGGTCGACCTGGGCTACGCCGGCACCGACGGCTCCGAATTCTGGCTCACCCCGCGCATCCTCGAACTCGGCTACTCCTACCTGTCCAGCCTGTCGCTGCCGGACATCGCGCAGCCGCGCCTGGAGCAGCTGTCCGCCCGCGTCGGCGAATCCAGCTCCATGTCCGTGCTCGACGGATCCGACATCGTGTACGTCTCGCGCGTGCCCGTCCGCCGGATCATGACCGTGTCCATCACCCTGGGCACCCGCTTCCCCGCCTACGCCACGTCGATGGGCCGCGTGCTGCTCGCCGACCTGACGGACGAGGAACTCGACGCCTACTTCGCCGCCACCGACGTCGAGCGCCTCGCGCCCCGATCGCTCGGGACGGAAAAGGAGCTGCGCCGCGAACTCAAGAAGGTCCGCTCCCAGGGTTGGGCGCTGGTCGACCAGGAACTGGAGCCGGGGTTGCGTTCGCTCGCCGCCCCCATCCGCGGCGCCGACGGACGGACCGTGGCGGCGATCAACGTCTCCACCCAGACCGCCGCCCACGACATCGACGACCTGATGCGCGCCTTCCTGCCCACCATGCTCGACACCGCGACCGCCATCAGCGAGGACCTCGCGGCGCAGCGGCAGTAGCGGGCACGAGCCGACACCGGCGCCACCGCCATTTCGCTTTACGACGACCCCGCCCACTCTTACATCCCGACTCCACCCCGAAAGGCACCCATGACCTCCACCGACAACGCGGCGCCCACCACCGCGAAAAACCCCGACGACGTCGTCCTGTGCTGCCCGCTGCGCACGCCCGTCGGCCGATACGGCGGAACGTTCGTCGACGTTCCGGTGCAGGACCTCGCCGCGACCGTCGTCTCCGCGATCATCGAACGCACCGGAATCGACCCCGCCGACGTCGACGACCTGATCCTCGGACAGGCCAACCCGAACGGCGCCGCCCCCGCGCTGGGCCGCGTCGTCGCCCTGGACGCCGGCCTCGGCGAATCCGTGCCCGGCATGCAGCTCGACCGCCGCTGCGGATCCGGCCTGCAGGCCATCGCCACCGCCGCCGCCCACATCGCCGCCGGAGCAGCCGAACTGATCATCGCCGGCGGCGCCGAGTCGATGAGCCGCACCGAGTACACCGTCGACTCCACCGTCCGCTGGGGCGCCAAGGGCGGCGACATGACCTTCCGGGACCGCCTCTCCGAAGCCCGCGCCACCGCCGGCGGCAAGGACCACCCGATCCCCGGCGGAATGATCGAAACCGCAGAAAACCTCCGCCGCGAATACTCCATCACCCGCCAGGCCCAGGACGAACTGTCCGCCGAATCCCACCGCCGCGCCGTCGAAGCCCGCGACGGCGGCATCTTCGCCGAAGAAATCGTCCCAGTCGCCGTCCCCGGCAAGCGTCGCAACGACCCGCCGACCATCATCGACGCCGACGAGCACATGCGACCCGGCACGACCGTCGAAAAGCTCTCTTCCCTGCGCCCCGTGATGGGCCGCCAAGACGACCGCGCAACCGTCACCGCCGGCAACGCGTCGGGGCAAAACGACGGCGCCGCCGGCATGATCGTGACCACCCGCGCCAAGGCCGAAGAACTCGGGCTGAAGCCGGTCGCCTCGCTCGCCGGATGGGCCGTCGCCGGCGTCGCACCCGAAACCATGGGCATCGGCCCCGCACCCGCCACCGCCAAGGTGCTCGCGCGACTCGGGCTGACGCTCGACGACATCGACGTCATCGAACTCAACGAGGCCTTCGCCGCCCAAGCGCTCGCCGTCCTCGCAGAATGGGGCGTGTCCGCCGACGACCCGCGCCTCAACCCGCACGGCTCCGGCATCTCGCTGGGCCACCCCGTCGGCGCGACCGGCGCCCGCATGCTCGTCACCCTGAGCCACGAACTGCGCCGCCGCGACGGCGCCCGCTACGGACTGGCCACCATGTGCATCGGCGGCGGCCAGGGACTCGCCGCCGTCCTGGAGAAGGAGTAAAGGAACACCATGATCCTGCACCACGTTGAATTCGGCGCCGAACACGGCGGCGCCCCCGTCGTCTTCCTCGGCTCGATCGCCTCCACCACGGACATGTGGCTGCCGCAGCTCGACGCGCTGTCGGCGACCCGCCGCGTCATCGCGCTCGACCACCGCGGCCACGGCCAGTCCCCGGACCCGGACGTCGAACCCGGCGAAACCACCTTCGATTCGCTTGCCGACGACGTCCTGTCCACCCTCGATTCCCTCGGCGTCGACGCATTCGAGGTGGTCGGACTGTCGCTTGGCGGCGCCCTGGCGCAGTACCTGGCGGCGACGTCGGACCGCGTGCAGAAGGCGGCGTTCCTGTGCACCGCCGCGTACTTCGGCGGCACCGACAAGTGGCTCCCGCGGGCGGAGCTGACCCGCACCGAGGGCATGGCCCCGATGGTCGACGGCGTCGTCGGCCTGTGGTTCACGCCGGAATTTCGCGAGAACAACCCCGCGACCACCGAGTTTCACCGCCGCATGATCCTGTCGACCCGCGGCGTGGGCTACGCCTCGTGCTCGGACGCGCTGGCTCAGTGGGATTTCCGCGATCGGCTCGGCGAGATCACCTGCCCCGTGCTGATTCTCGCCGGCGCGGAGGACGAGTCGACTCCCCCGTCCGCGCTGCAGGTCATCGCCGATGGAGTGGGCTCCGACGCCCGGTACGTCGAGGTGTCCCCCGGCGCCCACGTCCCGACCATCGAGGCACCCGAGCAGGTCAACGCCGCTCTCCTCGAGTTCTTCTCGTAGTTTTCGCCCAACCGGCGCGCGGGCACGCGGGCGCCAACCGTCGGCCGCGCCCGAAGCCAGGAGCCACCGGACCACCCTCCAAAGCCAAACCACGGGGTCTAAACCACGGGGTCGCCACTGACCCCGTGGTTTAGCCCCTTTTTTCGGCCGACCCCGTGGTTTGGACCCCGTGGTTTGAAGGAAAAGGGCGAGCTGCACGGCTTCTGCGAGCCATATCGGATCCCGACCCCGTGGTTAGCTCCCTTTTTCGGCCGACCCCGTGGTTTCGACCCCGTGGTTTAGACGAAGGAGCCGCATCGGGGTTGACTCACCCCAATGCGGCTCCTGTCCGAGTGCCGACCAGTCGACCACCTGCTCGTCGATCAGTCGACTTTCCCTGCGCCGATCAGCCGACCACCTGCTCGTCGACTAGCCGGCTTTCCCTGCGCAGATCAGTCGACCTTCGACCCGTGGCGGGCGAGGGCGGTGACCGTGCACTTCATGTACTCGAACAACGGCAGGTTCCACAGAATGTCGTGGAGCTCATCGGCGTCGGCGACGTCGAAAATCGAGTAGTTCGAGTACTCGCCGGCAATACGCCAGATCTCGACCCACTTGCCCGCGCGCTGCAGCTCCTGGCTGTAGGCCTTCTCGCGGGCGATGACCGCATCACGAACCTGCGGGTCAAGGTCCTTCGGGATGTTGACGTCCATGCGGACATGGAACAGCGCCATGATCTTCTCCTTATCTATATGGCTTGCAATGTCTTTCAGTGGCCGGACGCTTTCCGGCCGATTGGCGAGTGGCCGAACGTTGCCCGGCCGGTTGACGAGTGGTCGGCGGTGGCGGGGCGTTGCCCGGACCGGCGCCGCGGTCAGTCGCGGGTGTAGAACGCGACCTTGTCGTCGTCGGGAAGCAAACCCAGGCCCGGACCCTCCGGCAACGTGACGCGACCATCGGCGTAGACGAGGTCGGTCTGGGTGTAGGTCTCCTTCAGCAGCATCGGACCGAACAGCTCCGAACCGTAGGAGATGCCCTCGGTGGCGCACGCGAAGTGGACGGACGCGGCGGTGCCGATCGGCCCCTCCAGGCTCGTCGCACCATGGCACGCCAGACCGGCGGTTTCGGCGATGGCGACGGTCTTCATCGACTCGCGCAAACCACCCAGCTTGGTGGTCTTCACCGCGATGACGTCGGCGGCTTCGGCGCGCACGACGGCCAGCGCATCGGCCGGCGAGCACACCGACTCATCGGCCATGACCGGCACTCCCGTGCGGCGGGTGATCTCCCGCAGGGTGTCCAGGTCATGGGCGGGCGTCGGCTGCTCGAACAGCTGCACGCCGGCGTCGGCCAACGTCGGCAGGTGACGCAGCGCGGTGAGCCGATCCCAGCGGGCGTTGACGTCGATGCGGATGGACACGCCGCCGGGCACCGCGTCGGCGAGCGCGCGGGTGAGTTCGGCGACGCGGGCCGTGTCCTCGGCGGGGTCGCCGGCGCCCATCTTCAACTTGAAGCTGCGGTGGCCCACGCCGTTCATGCGCTCGTCGATTTCCTTCAGCGCGACGTCGAGCGGCAGAACGCCGAGCGCCCAGGTGACGTCGATGCCGTCGCGCACCGCGCCGCCGAGCAAATCGCGCACCGGGATGCCCAGTGCACGCGCCCATGCGTCGTGCATGGCGACGTCGACGGCCGCCTTGGCGAACCGCGCATTGGCCACGACTTTCTCCAGGTCGCGCATGATGCCGGCCAGCTCGTCGAGGCGGCGACCGACCATGACAGGCGCGAGATACCGGTCGACGATGGCCTTCATCGTTTCGACGGACTCGCCGCCCCACCACGGCCCGCCGGGCACGACGCCTTCTCCCCAACCGCGGACGCCGTCGGCGGTGGCGACCTCGACCAGTAGGATCGGCTGAGCGGTGGCGGTGGTGGTGGCGAAACCGTGCGGTCGGATCAGCGGGATGTCCAGGATTCGGCTGGTCACCCGCTCAATGGTCAGATCGGTCATGGGTTTCCTTTCGCGGGGATGGCGCACAACCGCCGCGACCCCCGAGCCGCCGGCGCGGTTCGGGGGTGCGGTTTTCGGAACTGCGCACAATGTACGGGAAAACGGTCGCCACCGGCCGAGACCACCCAGCCGGAGCTAGCCGGCCGGGGTCAACCGAGCCGGATCAACCGTTCGGGTCGGCCATGCCCGCCGAGCAAGCCGGGCGGCCGACCCGGGGTCGTCGACCTAGTTCTCCTTGTCGGCGTCCAGGGCGAAGCCGTACTCGACGACGTTGTTGCCGTTGCCGTCGGGCTGCGGATCCAGGATGAGCTCCGGCTTCACGGCGGTGGCGACATCCGTCTCGACCCACTCGCCGCCCCGGAAGTACAGCTGGGTGGTGATGGAGCGGTGGCCCGGGTGCGTGACGCGCAGGTGCAGGTGGGCCGGACGCCACGGGTGGCCACCGTAGGAGTCGATGAACCAGCCGGTCGGACCGTCAGCCGGGATCTGGTACGGGGCGGGCTGCAGGGTGGTGATCTCGTAGCGGCCCTCCTCGTCGGCGACGATGGTGCCGCGCAGGTTCCACTCCGGGATGCCCGGGGCGAACTGGGAGTAGTAACCCTCCTCGTCCGCGTGCCACAGCTCGACCTTGGCGCCGCCGAGGCCGTTGCCGTCGATGTCGGTGACCTGGCCCTTGAAGATCAGGGAGGTAGCCTCGCGGTCCTTGTCGCGCATCGGCATCTCGCAGACGGCGGGCAGCTCGGGCGCGTTCTCGACGTAGTACGGGCCCTCGATGGAACCCTTGGTGCCGGTGTAGTTGAGGCGGTTGTAGTGGATCTCCTCGATCTCGTGCTCGACGAAGACGTCGAGCCACAACGGCCACTCGCCGTACTCGCCGACGTCGATCATCCACTGCTTGAGCACGCGGTACTCGTCGTAGGTGACCTGGTGATCGTGGGCGACCTTCGCGATGGCGGCGAGCAGGTCCTTGTAGATCGCGGAAGCGCGCTCCTGGGACGTGTCGGCGGTGACGCGCTCGGCCTTGAACTTGTCGGTCGCCTTGTTGCCGGAGTCGTGGGCGGTTGGGTCCACGGCCTGGCCGGCGTTCTGGGTGTTGTCGAGCGTCTGGGTCATGGGGCACTCCTCGGGTCGTGGGCCTTGCGGCCCGGGAAGGGGCTGGTGCTTCTCCGGCCGGCGAACCACCGTGTCGGCGGGGCCTCGGGGCGATGGTCCGTCCGGCTGGAATGACCCAACTGTGCGCCAGCACACATCGACAGTCAACCCATCTAATGATCCTATTTGTAGATATTGTTCACCCACTGTTCGCTTTGACGACGACATTCGCGCAGATCACAGCACCTAACAACAATTTGTCGACCAAACTACGAATGTTCACCCCTGGGTCAACCCTAGGCATATCCCTAGTGCCTTCCACTGCCCCCTTGCCGATGATGGACGGTGAGCCGCACCACACCCCGGGAGCGATCCGACACCACCGTCGTTGGGTCGCACCACACGGAAACCGCGCCGACGAACACCGACTCGGCCCCTGAAACCGGACACGCGATCGCCCCCGCGGGGTGGCGCGGCGCATAACCCCGAAGCTTCACGACGAACCGGCGCCCGCGCCGACCGTCGTAAAGCGCCCCAACCCCCATCACCCAGGAGGCCAGCCCATGAGCACCCCCCTCGATGACATCCGCACCACCCTCGACCGCGCACTCGAGGACCACCCCGAAGAAGGCGTTGTCCGCGTCAACCGACGCATCTTCACCGACCCGGGAATTTTCGACCTGGAAATGCGCCACATCTTCGAGGGCAACTGGATCTACCTGGCCCACGAATCGCAGATCCCCAACCCCGGCGACTACTTCACCACCTACATGGGTCGCCAGCCCATCGTGATCACCCGCTCCAAGGACGGCGAACTCAACGCGCTGATCAACGCCTGCTCCCACCGCGGCGCCATGCTCTGCCGCCGCAAGACCGACAACCGCACCACCCTGACCTGCCCCTTCCACGGCTGGACGTTCAGCAACGACGGCACCCTGCTCAAGGTCAAGGACGAAAAGGACGGCGCCTACCCGGAGAACTTCAACAAGGACGGCTCCCACGACCTGCGCCGCGTGCCGAAGTTCGAGAGCTACCGCGGCTTCCTCTTCGGCTCCCTCAACCCGGACGTACCCTCCCTGGAGGAGCACCTCGGCGACACCACCACCGTCATCGACATGCTCGTCGACCAGTCGCCCGAGGGCCTCGAAGTCCTCCGCGGCTCCTCGACCTACGTCTACGACGGCAACTGGAAACTGCAGACCGAAAACGGCGCCGACGGCTACCACGTCTCCTCCACCCACTGGAACTACGCCGCCACCACCTCCCGCCGCACCTCCGGCGAGTCCACCAACGAAACCCGCGCCATGGACGCCGGCACCTGGGGCAAGCAGGGCGGCGGCTACTACTCCTTCCCCCACGGCCACATGCTGCTGTGGATGTGGTGGGGCAACCCCGCCGACCGCCCGCTGTACGACCGCAAGGACGAGCTCAAGGCCAAGTTCGGCGAGGAGAAGGGCGAGTTCATGGTCGGTGCCTCCCGCAACCTGTGCCTGTACCCGAACGTCTACCTCATGGACCAGTTCTCGTCGCAGATCCGTCACATCCGGCCGATCGACGTGGACAAGACCGAAGTGACCATCTACTGCATCGCCCCCAAGGGTGAATCCGCCGAGGCCCGCGCCAACCGCATCCGCCAGTACGAGGACTTCTTCAACGCCACCGGCATGGCCACCCCCGACGACCTGGAGGAGTTCCGCTCCTGCCAGAAGACCTACCTGGCCAGCGCTTTCCCCTGGAACGACATGACCCGCGGCCTGGGCCACCAGCTCAACGGACCCGACGACGTTGCCCGCGGCCTGGGCATGGACGGCGTGCTGTCCTCCGGCGCCCGCACCGAAGACGAGGGCCTCTACCCCATCCAGCACGGCTACTGGATGGAGCTGATGAACGACGCCGTGGAAAAGGACGCCGAGCGCCTGAAGGACGAAGCCGACGAAGCAGCCTCCATGGCCGCCACCCGGGAAGCCGCCCTGGCCCGCGCCCGCGCCCGCGAAGCCGCCAACGCCGCGGCCCCCGAGCGTCGTCGCCGCCGCCGTTCCCGCATCGCCGCCAAGTAGCGCCCCACGCCGACCCGTCGTCAAGCAAACGCGTCGCTTGACGACGGCCCACCCCCAGACACAGACAGGGAGAACCCATGAGCACCCCCACCGACACCACCCTCGACGGCACCGCCCACGCCAACGGCGCCGGCAACCAGGCCCCCGAAGGCACCCGCGCCGCCACCATCGCCCGCTGCGACGTCGAGGACTTCCTCTACCGCGAAGCCCGCCTGCTCGACGACCGCCGCTTCGAAGAGTGGCTCGACTGCTACCGCGCCGACGCCGAGTTCTGGATGCCCGCCTGGGACGACGACGGCGAACTGACCCAGGACCCGCAGTCCGAGATTTCGCTGATCTACTACCCCAACCGCGGCGGCCTCGAGGACCGCGTCTTCCGAA
Organism: Corynebacterium sp. HMSC11E11; assembly: GCF_001807025.1. Classification (NCBI taxonomy): domain Bacteria; kingdom Bacillati; phylum Actinomycetota; class Actinomycetes; order Mycobacteriales; family Corynebacteriaceae; genus Corynebacterium; species Corynebacterium sp. HMSC11E11. The sequence continues at coordinate 38,548 of NZ_KV787128.1, forward strand.
TCCGCACCGACCGCTCGTCGGCGACGTCGCTGCCGGAGCCGCGTACCGGCCACAACATCACCAACGTCGAAATCCTGGCCCGCCGCGACGGCGAAGTGGACGTGACCTTCAACTGGATCACCTTCTACTTCCGCTACAACACCACCGACACCTACTTCGGCACCACCAACGTCACCCTCGACGTGTCCGGAGAGCAGCCGCTGATCACCAAGAAGCGCGTGGTGCTGAAGAACGACTACATCCACCACGTGGTGGACATCTACCACGTGTAACCCGCCGCGCCCCGGGCCCGCCGCCACGGCCGGCCCGCCCCGGCGCCCGGCACCACGGCCCACACGGACAACGAGGAGAAACCCATGACGCACCAGATCGCCCTCGCCTTCGAAGACGGCATCACCCGATTCATCGAATGCGACGAAGACCAGACGGTGGCCGACGCCGCCTACAAGGCCCGGATCAACATCCCGTTCGACTGCCGCGACGGCGCCTGCGGAACGTGCAAGGCGTTCTGTGAAGCCGGCGACTACGAGGACGGCGAGTACATCGAAGACGCACTGTCCGACGCCGAGGCCGCCGAGGGGTACTGTCTGCCCTGCCAGATGACCCCGCTGACCGATCTCGTGCTGCAGGTCGCCACCACCTCCGAGCAGGCGAAAACCGGTGCGTCGACAGTCACAGGCACGATCACCGAAATCACCCGTCATTCGGACTCGACCGTGGGCTTCTCCGTGGAGCTCGAGGACCGCTCCCAGCTGGCGTACCTGCCCGGCCAGTACATGAACATCACCGTGCCGGGCACCGACCAGACCCGCTCGTACTCCTTCTCCTCCGGCCCGTCCGAGGACACCGTGTCCTTCCTGGTCAAGCTCACCCGCGGCGGACTGATGACCGGCTACCTCGAGGAGCGCGCCAAGGTCGGCGACAAGCTCGCCATGACCGGCCCGATGGGGTCGTTCTTCCTGCGCGAGCCGCTCGCCCCCATCCTGCTGCTGGCCGGCGGCACGGGCCTGGCGCCGGTGCTGTCCATCCTGGAAAAGCTCACCGAAGACGAGCTTCTCGACGTCCCGGTGCGCCTGGTCTACGGCGCCACCTTCGACATGGACCTGGTCAAGCTCGACGTCCTGGACTCGTTCCGGGACCGTCTGCCGGACTTCGACTACTTCACCGTCGTCTCGGATCCGGAGACGGACCACGAGCGCAAGGGCTACGTCACCGATCACATGACCGACGAGCATCTCCACGACGGCGAGGCCGACGTCTACCTGTGCGGCCCGCCACCGATGGTCGAGGCCGTCCGCGTCTTCCTGTCCGAGCGGCCGAACCCGCCGGCCAACTTCTACTACGAGAAGTTCTCGTCCGCCGCCGGTCCGGCCGGCGCCGGTTCCGCCGAGGTCGAGGTCACGTCGTCGTCCTCCGGCGAGGGCGACTCCGCCCGCGACGAGATCTCCGTGGCCAGCCCCGGCGTCGTCACCGGTGAGGTCCACTCCGCCAAGGCCGACTCCACCTCGCAGTTCGAGGCCCGGATGGCCCTCGAGCTCGGTGCACTGGAACTGAGCCTTCATCGTCTGAAGAAGATCGACCTCGAGGAGTACCGCCGCCTCGCCGTCGCCGTCAACGAGCACATCGATGGGGAGAAGATCATCGACTCGGAGGCGTTCACTGCGGCGAACAACGAGTTCCACGAGTTCCTGTTCACCCGCACCGGCAACCCGGCGCTGCTGGCCGCGTACCGCAACCTGGCGATCGTCGAGGTCATGAACCGGGCGCTGGCCGACGCCACGTGGATCCAGGGCGACATCGCAGCCGAGCACCTGGCCATCGTCGACGCCGTCGCCGCAGGCGACAAGGAGCGCGCCGCCGAGCTGATCCGTTCGCACAACTCCCATGCCATCACGACCATGCACCGCGCCATCGAGGACGAGGAGGTCCCGGCATGAGCGGCCCCGTCATCGGTCTGACGAAGGCCACGAAGTCCGTCGGCGACGGCCGATCCGGCGACGGGACGGGAGCGGGCGCGCCCGTCGGCGCCGACATCGGCGAGCGCCCCCGCCTGATCTGCCCGGAGCGGTTCTTCGGCCAGGGCGTCGTCGTCACCGGCGCCGCCCAGGGCATCGGCCGGGCCGTCGCCCACCGCATCGCCCACGAGGACGGCTCCGTGATGCTGGTCGACCGGTCCGAGCTGGTCCACGAGGTCGCCGAGTCGCTTGCCGACGTCGGCGCGGGGTCCGTCTTCTCCGTCACCGCCGACCTGGAGACGTTCGAGGGCGCGGAAGCCGCGATGGCCGCGGCGGACGAGCAGCTCAAGAGCGTCGACATCGTCATCAACAACGTCGGCGGGACGATCTGGGCCAAGCCGTACGAGCACTACGCCCCGGACGAGATCGAAAAGGAGATCCGCCGCAGCCTCTTCCCCACCCTGTGGATGTGCCGGGCCGCGATGCCCGTTCTCATCGCGGGCGGCGGCGGGACCATCGTCAACGTGTCGTCCGTGGCCACCCGCGGCGTCAACCGCGCCCCCTACGCCGCGTCGAAGGGCGGGGTGAACGCCCTGACCTCGGCGTTGGCGCTCGAGGCCGCCGAACACAACATTCGCGTCGTGGCCACGGCCCCGGGCGGCACCCTGGCGCCGCAGCGCCGCATCGCCCGCGGTCCCTCCCCGGACGGTGAGCGCGAGGAGGCCTGGTACCGGCGCATCGTCGACCAGACCGTCGACTCCACCGTGATGGGCCGCTACGGCACGCTGGAGGAGCAGGCCGGGCCGATTTGTTTCCTCGCCTCCGAGGAGGCGTCGTACATCACCGGGTCCGTCCTCCCCGTCGCGGGCGGCGACCAGGGCTGATCGGCCTGACGTACCATCGGGGCACGATGTCGTCACCCCGTGCCCCGATGCAAAACCCGATCAGCCGCGCCCCCGCGCGCGCGTTGATCGACCGGGTCCAGGCCGTGGGCCCGGGCGAGGGCGTCTTGGCCGTCCTCACCGGACCGACGGGGTCGGGGAAGTCGTCGCTGGCGCGCGATGTTCTGACGAACCTGCCCGGCTTCCAGGGGATTAACGTGTCCGCCCTCCCGTGGGAGGCCGACCGCCCGGGCAGCGTCCTGGAGCACGTCGCCGCCCGCGCCGGTGCGGCCCCCGCCGATGCGCTGTCCGAGGCTTCGCTCCTGGAATCCGGCCCCGGCGGCGTCCCCTCCCCTTCCGTGATCGCGGGCCTGGCCACGCGTCTGGCCCGCCACGTGGACGTCCCGTCGGCGGCGACGGCCATCGTCGTCGACGACGCCCACCACGCCGACTCCGCTTCCCTGCGCCAGTTGGCCGGCATGACTCGGCGTTTTCTCCACAGCCGCATCGCGGTGATCCTCGCGTGCGATGACGCGGGCGGCGCCGCCGATGCGGAGATCCGGTCATTGTCGGACATCGCCGACGTCGTCGCGTCGGTGCCGCCGCTGCAGGTGTCCGAGGTCCGCGAGCTCGTCTACGCGGCAGTCGGCGTCCCCGTCGACGCCGCGGCGGCCGTCGCCCTGCGCCGCATCACCGGCGGTTGGCCCGCCCGCATCCACGAGGTGCTGCAGGCCGCTCCCGCCGATCATTGGCATGACCCCAACCCCTCCATCCCGCTGCCGACGACGTGGGCGACGTCTCTGCGGGGCAGGCTTTCCCCGCTTTCCGACGGCGTCCGCCGCATCGTCGAAGCCGTCGCCATTTTCGATCACGACGCCCCGGTTCCGCTGGTGCGGGATCTGGCCGACGATCCGGACGGCTCGGCCCTCGACGACGCCGTGGCCGCCGGTCTGCTGCGGGTGACGTCGCGACCGGGTGATTCCACCGTGGACTTCACCGTGCCCATGGACCGCGCGGTGCTGCTCGCCGAGCTTCCTCCGGCCCGCCGCGCCGATCTGCACGGCCGCGCCGCCGACCGGTTGGCGCAGGCCGGCGACCCGGTCGGCGCCCTCCATCAACGCGCCCACGCCGCCGACGGCCCCGACGCCGCGCTTTCCGAAGAGCTCGCCGCATACGGCCGCGCGACCGGAGGCCGGGGCCATTGGCGCGACGCCGCACGCAACCTGCGCCTGGCCTCGGAACTGGCCGACGACGACGAAACCCGTGAGATCCTGCGCCTCGACGCCATCGAAGCGATTATTTCCTCCTCCGACATTCCCGAAGCCCGCCTCCACGCCCGCTCCCTCGGCGCCGGCGCCGCCGGACCACACCAGGACTCACTGCTCGGCTACCTCGCCCTCCACGAGGGCCGCCGCGGCGAAGCCCGCTACCGCATCGACCGCGCCGTCGACGCCATCGCCGCCGCCGAACCCGGCGCCGACGAACTCCCCGCGGACCTCCGCGCCCGGGTCGCCGCCCGCAAAGCCCTGCTCGGCCTCGTCGAATGGCTCCCCCACGAAGTCGTCGACTGGAACAAAACCGCCGCCAACTGGTCCGGCCACGGCGACGGCGCATCGGCGGAATCCTCGGCGATCGCCCTCATCGGCCAATCCGCGATCGACGGCACGCGGCCGGGGATCGACCGTCGTCAAGCAGACTCGCCCCTCCACGCGCAACGACGCGACATGGCGCTCGGCTGGCTGTCACTAGTCCACGACGACCCCGTCGTCGCCTGCCAACTCCTGCAAAACCGCACCCAGGCCGAAGGCTCCGAACGCATCAGCCTGTGGATGGACGGCTGGCTCGCACGATCCCACTACATCCTCGGAGAATGGGGCGACGCCATGACCGTCGTCGAACGCGGCCTCGCTCGAGCCGAACGCTACGAAATCCGGCTGCTCGAACCGCTGCTGCTGTGGACCGGCGCACAAATCGCAGCGTTCCGCGGCGACACCGGGCTCGCCCGATCCTACGTCAACCGTCTCAGCATCAGCCCCGACGCCTTCCTCATCCAATCCATTCCCTCGGCGATGTGCCGCATGCAGGCGGCAACCGTCGCCACCGATTCCTTCGCCGCCGCCCGCGCCGGTGACCTCCTCGCCGACATCAACTCCCGCCGCGACATTCTCCAGCCGGGATTCTGGCCCTGGGAAGACATCTACGCCCAGGCGCTGCTGCGCGTCGACCGAATCGACGAAGCCGAGGCCGTCACCGAAGCCGCCCTCGACCGACACGACCACGCCGGCATCCTGTCCCTGCAGGCCAAGATGTCCGTCCCCGCCGGCGGATTGGCCATCGCACGCGGCGACGTCGACGAGGGCCTGCGTTTGCTTGACGACGGCGTCGAAGCCATCGAATCCCTGCCCATGCCCGCCTACCAGAGCCGCATCTCCTACGAGTATGGGCAGATACTGCGCAGACTCGGGCGGCGACGCCGGGCCGACGAGATGTTCGCCCGCGCCGGGGAAATTTTCGCCGCGATGGGCGCCACCGAATTCGTCGAACGCTGCAACCGGGAGCGACGCGCCGGTGGCCTGGGCGCCCGCACCACCGACGCCGCCGGGCTCACGCCGCAGGAGGCGGAGATCGCCGCGCTCATCGCCGACGGGGCCTCCAACCGCGAGGCCGCCGCCGAGCTCTTCCTGTCGCCGAAGACCGTCGAGTACCACCTCACCCGCGTGTACCGGAAGCTGGGCATCCGCACCAGGTCGGAGCTGCCCACGGCCCTGCGGCGGGGGTGAGCCCGCCCCGCCTCGCCCCGAACCCGCGACGGCGGCATCGGTTGCCAAACCACGGGGGCCAAAACACGGGGTCGTCCACCCCACATCCACCCCACACCCAAATCACGGGGTCCAAAACACGGGGTCGCCCCAAATCTGGCCCTAAACCACGGGGTCGCCACCGAACCCGTGGTTTGGGCCCCGTGGTTTAGCCGCCGAGCGCGGCAACCGGCTCCTCCGACGCCGCACCCCACACCCCGCCA